>DASZUX010000024.1:0-9627 GCA_035547455.1 Chitinophagaceae bacterium | reverse complement strand
AAAGGCAAGCAATGCAGAGGCATAATTTTAATTCCGGGCCTTCCATACTTCCCCGGGAGGTATTAGAGGAGGCAGCCCGGAGTATTATTGATTTTAACAACATAGGATTATCAATACTTGAAATAGGGCACCGCACCAATTGGTTTGGAGAAGTACTTTCAGAAGCAATATCGCTGGTGAAGGAGTTGATGGAGTTAGGAGACGAACACGAAGTGCTTTTTTTACACGGTGGCGCTACTACCCAGTTTATGCAGGTGCCAATGAACCTGCTTGACGACGGGGAACAAGCAGCCTATTGCGATAATGGCATTTGGGGCAGCAAGGCTATAAAAGAAGCCAAACTGTTCGGCAATGTAAACGTGGTGGCTTCTTCTAAAGACAAAAAACACTCTTACATACCCAAAAATTTCCAGGTGCCTGCAGATGCCAAATACCTGCATTATACTACCAATAATACGGTTGAAGGTACCCAGTGGCATAATATACCACAAACTGCAGTGCCGCTGGTAGCTGATATGAGCAGTGATATTTTTTCGCGGCCAATGGATTTTAAAAAATTCGGGCTTATTTATGCCGGCGCGCAAAAAAATATGGGCGCTGCCGGTGTAACACTGGTGGTGGTGAAAAGAGATTTATTAGGCAAAATAAAACGCCCCATTCCTAATATACTCGATTACAGGGTACATATTGAGGCCGGGTCGTTACTTAATACGCCACCCGTATTTGCTATATATGTATCGCTGTTAACCCTGCGATGGATTAAGAAAGAAGGCGGCCTTGCAGAAATGGAAAAAAGAAGCAGGGAAAGGGCTAAATTGTTTTATGATACTTTAGATGCGTTACCCGTATTTACGCCTATTGTAGCCAAAGAAGACCGTAGTTTTATGAATGCCACTTTTGCCATACAGGATGAAGCACTGGAAAATCAATTTTTGGATGAATGCAAGAAAAACGGCATGGTAGGTGTAAAGGGCCATCGCAGTGTTGGCGGGTTGCGCGTATCAATGTACAACGCGCTGCCTTTAAGCAGTGTAAAGACCCTTTGTGATTTGATGACCGATTTTTCTTCCAAACATTCGTAATCATTAACTGTACCCGATTATAATAATTAGCTATGAGTAACATCACCATCAAACCCTTCAAGGCGCTGCGTCCGCAACCGCAACTTGCAAAACAGGTTGCCAGCAAGCCGTATGATGTATTGAGCAGCACTGAGGCCAAAATTGAAGCGAGGGGTAACCCGGCGTCCTTCCTGCATATTACAAAAAGTGAAATTGACCTGCCGGAAGGCATTGATACTCACAGCCCCGAAGTATATGAACAGGCAAAGCAAAATCTCGCCGCATTTATTAAACGAGATTTGCTCTTCAGAGACGACCGTGAATGCTATTACATTTACCGCCTTATTATGGATGGCCGAAGCCAAACAGGGCTGGTTTGTGTAAGCAGCGTTGATGATTATGAAAAAGGCCTGATAAAAAAACATGAATTAACCAGGCCTGATAAAGAAAAAGACAGGATTGACCATATACAAACTACCGGCGCACAAACCGGCAATGTTTTTCTTGCCTACCGTAACGTGGACGCTATAGACGAGTTAGTAGAAGCATGGACAAAAAGGGGCCCTGTATATGATTTTGTAGCTGATGACGGCATACAGCATACCGTTTGGATTATAAGCGACAGCGACATTGTAAAAAAAATCTCTGCTGTTTTTTACGAGCAGGTGCCTTGTACCTATATTGCCGATGGCCACCACAGGGCTGCATCTGCTGCCAAAGTACGAAAGGCGTTGGGAGATGATGCACCGGAGGGCGCAAGCTATTTTTTAACTACATTGTTCCCGGCCGGCCAGTTGTCTATAATGGATTATAACAGGGTGGTTAAAACGCTTAACGGGCTTACCCCGGCTGCTTTTTTAGAGGCTCTTGCAGAAAATTTTACGCTGGAAGAAGTTAAAACTGCCCACAAACCGCAAAACCTGCACGATTTTGGATTGTATATGGCCAAAAAATGGTACAAGCTTGCTGCCAAACCGGGCACTTACACTGAAGACCCTATTGGCATATTGGATGTAACTATTTTACAAAACAACGTTTTAAGCAAGTTGCTGAATATACAAGACCAGCGCACTGATAAGAATATTGATTTTATTGGAGGAATAAGAGGAATGGCAGAATTGAAAAAAAGGGTAGATAGCGGGGAATGGGCTGCAGCCTTCAGCATTTACCCGGTAAGTATAGAGCAACTATTCAGCATTGCCGACAGCGGCGAGATAATGCCACCCAAAAGCACCTGGTTTGAACCAAAGCTCAGGGACGGCTTGCTGACTAATTTAATATACGAATAGCACATCTATGAAAAAAAGCCTTTTGTTATTTGCAGGGTTACTTACCTGCAACCTGTTGTTTGCACAAACTGCCGACGAATTACAAAAGTTAGCCATGCAGCAGGCGCAGGCCGGCCAGTTCGATTCCGCTTACCACACACTTAATACAGCACTGCAGCAAAAACCGGGAGATATTGACCTGCTTAAAAACCAGGTGCTTATTTGTGTGCTTAAAAGAGATTACGAAAATGGTTTACGCATAGGCCAAATGCTTATACAACGCCAGGACGCTGATGAACAGTGTTACCAGGTTATGGGCTCGGTTTACAATGCACTGGCAGAGTACAAAGATGGAGAGAAAATGTACCGCGAAGGGCTGCAAAAATTCCCGGCAAGCGGCATGCTGTACAGTGAATACGGCAACCTGCTGATGCAGGACGGAAAACCGGATGATGCAATAGGCGCGTGGGAAAAGGGCATTCAGAAAGACATTAATAACAGCAGCAATTATTATTACGCAGCTAAATATTATGCAACAAAAAACAGCCTTATATGGAGCCTGCTGTATGGCGAAATATTTGTAAACATTGAAAGTTATACACCCCGGACCAAAGAGATAAAGCAACTGCTTTATAACGGTTACCAAAAGCTGTTTACCGGCAACGCGCTCACCGATTTCAATAAAAACAGCAAGGGCTTTAGCAAGGCAATGACTGATGTTCTGCTAAAAGATGCAACACCGCTGGCAGCAGACACAATAGCAACACTTACAAGCATACGGGCAAAGTTTATTGCGGACTGGGTTAATTCAGGCCAGGCAAAAACCTACCCGTTCAGGTTATTCGACCTTCACCGGCAATTGATAGAAAACGGTGGCTTTACTGCTTATAACGAATGGCTTTTTGGGGAGGCGCCAGGCGCGGATAAATACACTGCATGGCGGCAGCAGCATAGTGCAGAAGCAGACCAATGGGAACAATTGCTGCACAATGTAGTGTTTAAAATACCTGCCGGGCAATATTATGCCAATTAGCCTACCTTAGTAATTTTTTACAAGTTGCCTTGTTATGACGAAGGAAAACACGCTTCATCCTGACGGTTATGTTACTGGTTCAGTACATGATCATATTGCCACAATTGAATTTTTTCACCCACAGGGCAACTCCCTGCCCGGTGCCTTATTAAGTTCGCTAGCGGAAACCATAACAAAGGCAGGCAATAATAAAGATGCGCAAGTTGTTGTATTACGTTCCGCCGGGGAGAAGGCATTTTGCGCCGGCGCTTCATTTACAGAGCTTATTGCCATACAAAATGAAGCCGAAGGCATGCGTTTTTTTAGCGGCTTTGCCAAGGTGATTAATGCCATGCGCAAGTGCCCGAAATTTATTATTGTGCGCGTACAGGGCAAAAGCGTTGGCGGCGGTGTTGGCCTTGCCGCAGCGGCAGACTATGCCATTGCTGTTGAAGGGGCGGATGTTAAACTAAGCGAGCTTGCAGTAGGGATTGGCCCTTTTGTAATTGGCCCTGCGGTTGAAAGAAAAATTGGCGTAGCAGCGTTTTCGCAATTAGGCATTAATGCCACTGCCTGGCAAACTGCCGGATGGGCGCACCTGGCAGGACTTTATACAGAATTACATACAACCGTAACCGACATGGATGCAGCTATTGCAGGCCTTGCACGCCAGTTAGCACGTTTTAACCCGGAAGCGATGGCTGAAATGAAAAAGATGTTCTGGCAGGGAACAGCGCATTGGGATGAGCTACTGCACGAACGCGCAGCCGTCAGCGGCAGGCTGGTGCTAAGCGATTTCAGCAAAAAAGCTATTGAAACATTTAAAGCTAAATAGCACGCCGTTTAATTTTTCCTGTTTACCAAATCTGCAGCCCAAATCTGCAATTAATCCTTAATTTCCTTGTTTCAAACCAAAACTACTTGCCATGATGGTTGTACAGCTTATTATTTTACTGGCCATGATACTCATTGGTTCGCGCCTTAAGGGTATAGGTCTTGGCGTAATGGGCATGGCGGGGCTGCTGATTTTTACATTTGGTTTCCATTTGCACCCTACGGAGCCGCCATTAGACGTTATGCTGATTATAATGGCTGTTGTAACCACCGGCGCTGCCATGCAGGCTGCGGGAGGCATGGACTATCTTGTAGGTATTGCCGAACGCGTTATACGCAGTAACCCGGCACGGGTAACATTATACGCACCGGTTACAGTTTTTTTTCTTTGCCTGTTTGCAGGCACATCGCATATAGTGTATTCTGTACTCCCTATTATCGCCGAAGTGTCCGCAAAAAAAAGAATACGCCCCGAAAGGCCAATGAGTATTTCCATCATCGCTTCGCACATTGCCCTTACCGGCAGTCCCATGAGTGCATGTACTGCGGCCTTAGCCGGTATTTTAGCCTATGCCGGCGCAGCCGGTGATATTATGAAGATATGCATACCTGCCTGCTTAATTGGTGTATTAGCGGGGGCCGCATCTGTATGGAAAATGGGCAAAGAATTGCATAATGATCCTGAGTTCCTGGAAAAAATGAAAGACCCCATGTTTGCAGCCTCTGTTGACGCCGGTGAAGCAGGCATAAAAAAATCTCTTAAACCAGGCGCTAAAACTGCGGTGTTCATTTTTACTGCCCTTATTTTGGCAGTGGTAGTATTTGGCATATTCCCCGGCCTTATTCCAAAAACAGGTGCCGGCGCAGCAAACATGATGATAAATGCCGACAACACGCTTAAAATGCCCACTATTATTATTTTGCTGGCATTAACAGCCACCGCGCTCATCATTGTTATCACAAAAACAAAAACAGTAGAAGTAGCCAAATCAAGCCTGTTTACAGCCATGGGCACCGCAACTATATGCGTGTTTGGCGTAGTATGGATGAGCAGCACATTTATAAGCAATAACCAGCAGGCCATTACGCACATCTTCGGCAACATTGCACAACAATACCCATGGACATTTGCCATTGCTATTTTTATAATGGGGGCATTTATTTTCAGCCAGGCAGGCACCACCAAAACCATGATGCCGCTGGCCTTAACTCTTGGCATAGCCAGCCCTGCGCTTATAGCAATGTTCCCGGCTGTAAACAGCGATTTTGTACTGCCCGGCTACCCCACCCTGCTTGCGGCTGTTGATTTTGACAGGACAGGTACTACCCGTATCGGCAAAAATATAATCAACCACAGCTTTTTAAGACCAGGTATAGTGGCTATAGTTGTTGCGATAGCCGCCGGGTTTGCATTAGAAACGATATTATAAGGTTAACACCACGGTTTGTTCATGAAAACTGAGGCTTTTACAGCTGAAACGTTGCCTGTACTTTGCGACACGCTTGCCGCAAAAGATGAGCACCTTAAAGCAATTATATCACAATACGGCTACCCGCCCTTTTGGAGCCGCACACCTGGCTTTGCCACGCTGGTGCATATTATACTTGAGCAGCAGGTATCGCTGGCCTCGGCAAAAGCAGCATTTATAAAACTGCAGGAAAAAATTGGCCATATAGAGCCTGGCAAACTACTGGCGCTTACAGATGAAGAAATGAAGGCATGCTATTTTAGCCGGCAGAAAACTGTATATGCACGGCACCTTGCCACAGCAGTAATGAATAAAGACCTGGTAATTGAAGCGCTCGAAAATATGACTAATGAAGATATACGGGTGCAGATGAAAAAATTAAAAGGTATTGGCGACTGGACGGTAGATGTGTTTTTAATGATGGTGCTGCACCGTAAAGATGTGTTTGCACCCGGTGATATTGCCTTGCTTAAAAGCCTTAAAGAAGTTAAGGATTTGCCTGCAGATACACCGCGGGATACATTACTTAAAATTGTTGCGCAATGGCAACCTTTTCGCACTGTTGCATCTTTTTTATTATGGCATGCCTATATTAAAAAACGCAACCTGCCGTTTTAAAGTAATTGCTGATTAAGGGATTTCGAGATTTATCCAAATCACCATCAAAACCGCATATTCATAAATCTCAAAATCCCGGAATCAGTAATTAAAAGCTCTTATAAATCATCGTACTCATAAAGAGGGTCAATAGGTGTATTGGCTGTCATGTCAAACACAGGTTTAATAATCCCATCTCCAAGGCCATATACCCAGCCGTGCAGGTGCGGGCGGTTATCATGTTTCCATGCTCTTTGAATAATAGATGTTTTTGCAAGATGCAGTGTTTGCTCTTTTACATTCAGTTCTACAAGCCGGTTGGCTCTTGCATCTTCATCCTCAATCGCATCAAGTTCATCCTTATATAGCCGGTAAACATCCTTAATATTGCGCAGCCACATATTAAGTACCTGTTTGTAATCATGGTTGGTCATAGATGCTTTTACGCCACCACAACCATAGTGCCCGCACACAATTACGTGCTGTACCTTAAGATGTACCACCGCGTATTCCAGCACACTAAGCAGGTTAACATCAGTATGTATTACAAGGTTAGCAATATTGCGGTGTACAAAAATTTCGCCTGGCTGTGTGCCTGTAATTTTATCTGCAGGTACACGGCTGTCGCTGCAGCCAATCCACAAAAACTGTGGCTGCTGCAGCTTTGCCAGGTTTTTAAAATATTCAGGATTTTGCTCTACCTGTTCTTTTGCCCAGGCTTTGTTTTCTAATAATAACTTCTCGTAAGGTGTCATAATTTTTAATTTAAGCGGGTAACAGGGTGTTAGCTGTTACCAGCCTGTGAGATGATTGCGCTGCGGTTTTTTTAATTTCAACTTTTATGTTTTTCAGGTGCGCATGTTTAAAAAAGTGGTTTATTACTTCAATAACATCCTGGTCAATAAAATCGGCCCGCGAAATATCAATAATTACATACGCATTTGAAGGTACGCTTTCCAGCCTGGTTTTCAGCAAAGGTTTATTTAAAAACGATACATCCTTGCGAAGCCTGAACAGGTATTTCAAATCATCATGCACTACAAACAATGCAGTTTTAAAATTGCTGTGCAGCACAAAAAACAAACCTACTGCAATACCTATTACAATACCAATCAAAAGGTCTGTAAAAATAATAGCAACAATGGTAACAGCGAAAGGAATAAATTGATCGCGGCCTTTTTTAAACAGTTCTTTAAAAATAGAAGGCTTTGCCAGCTTATATCCCGTATAAATAAGAATGGCCGCCAGTGACGACAGGGGGATAAGATTGAGCAGCCCCGGTATAAGCGCTACACACAGCAGCAGCAATACCCCGTGCATAATAGCAGACCCCTTGCTGCGTGCGCCGGCGTTGGTATTTGCAGAAGTACGTACCACCACTGATGTAACCGGCAGGCCACCCAGCAAACCGGACACAATATTGCCTATACCCTGTGCCTTTAACTCCCGGTTGGTTGGTGTAACGCGCTGAAAAGGGTCAAGTTCATCGGCAGCTTCAATATTAAGCAATGTTTCCAGGCTTGCCACAATGGCAATGGTTATGCCGCTTGTCCATACAGCAGGCAGCCCTATGTACTGAAAATCAGGAAACAGGAACAACTTAAAAAAGCTTGCCGCGTTTTCTGCCGGAGGTATAGCCACAAACTGGCTTTCTCGTAATGAAAGACCAGTACCGCCGCCGGCCAGTTGATTAATAGCAACCCCCATTGCTACCACTACCAGCGGCGCTGGTATAAATTGAAGAAACCTGGCTTTTTTTATCAATACCTTGTCCCACAGTACGTAGGTGGCAAGGCAGGATATACCGATAATTAAAGCCAGCGGTGTTATTTTGTTTACAGCACTCAGCAGGCTGCTGAATGTGTTGTTAGCATCGGCCTGTATAAATTGATAATCGCCTTCATAATCTGCATCATACCCGGCAAGGTGCGGCAGTTGTTTTAATATTAATATAATGCCTATGGCAGACAGCATACCTTTTATTACGCTTGCAGGCACATAATCGCCCAGCATACCGGCTTTTATAAAACCCAGTATAACCTGCACAATGCCGGCAACCACCACTGATAATAAAAATGCCTGGTACACAGGCATTTTACCAATAGCTACCGCAACAATAGCAGTTAGCCCGGCAGCGGGGCCGCTTACGCTTAAATGCGAGCCGCTTAAGCTGCCAATTACAATACCGCCCACAATGCCGGCAATAATTCCGGAAAACAGCGGTGCGCCAGAACCCAATGCAATACCAAGGCATAATGGCAGCGCTACCAGGAACACAACAATAGATGCAGGCACATCGTACCTGAAAAAATTTTTCATGGAATAATTTTTAAACGGAGTTAATACAACGTAAGGTAAACCAGCCTTACCGGCAGGTAGTTGAATAAAGCAAGATGCATCAGGCTACATTGGGAGGCGGTGTATGAATATCGCCTGCATGGCAGTCAGGCAGTGATACCGCAAAGTGTATATATTCCCGGGTAAGATTTGAGAAGATAGCAGACAGCGCTATTCCTGAAGGAAGTATGATATTCTCTTTGACAAGACTGGCTTTGCCAATGTCTTTACCATCGTCCATAGCGTGCGGGAGTTCTTCATTAACAGTATTGCTGGAAAGCAGCGAACCTAACTGTTTTAAAGGCAGCACCTGGGTGCCAAGCACCAACAGGCATACCACAGCTATTACGTGTTTCCATTTCATACGGTGTAAAAATAAACTGCGCTGGCATTTTAAAAAAAATGCAGCCAATAGTTAACAAAAAGTTTAACAAATGTTACCCGCTATTGATCTTTCATAGTAAGATCAATTATAAGCAGTATTAAAATAATTGCCGCTATACATAAAAAAGCACCGTAGTCAAATTCAACAAAAGCTATGCCCCCGGCAATACCGCCTGTAATATATGCACCAAGTATAGAAAAACGTAAATGAAGATTTTTTGAGAGATTGCCTTTTTTTACAAGATCGGTGGCCTTTACCCATTGCGCTGTTTCATTACCCAAATCAGTAATAAGCCCGGTGAGGTGAGATGATTTTACCGTGCCGGTTATTGCAGTAACGCTGCTGTTTTGCAACCCCATGCAAAACAGCAGCGCCCCTGCCACCATTTCCGTATGCAGGGGTATATTATCATTGCCATACATACCCCAGCACGCAATGGCCGCCAGCACCAGTATTTCAACAACAAACGGTATGGCAAAGGCTTTGTAATTGCCTTTGTATGCAAATGTTTGTATAATAAAACTTGCAGTAAACGACCCGCCGAAAAACATTGCCAACGCTGCCAGCGCCAGCAGCATTTCCAGCCACCTGCCAGCCAGCACATGCTGCGAAAAACCGGCAGCATGACCGGTTATATTAGCCGTAAAAAGGTAACAGGCCATAG
>DASZUX010000023.1:0-10714 GCA_035547455.1 Chitinophagaceae bacterium | reverse complement strand
CTCATGAACATTATTTGCCTGAATACACTTTTGACCAGCCTGTAAATGCTGCTGCATGGCAAGCTGTTACACATACCATGCACACCAGCTTTGCCCCTGCCACACAGCCTTACTTCAGGACAGAAGTGCCAGCCGTTACTGAAACTGCAGACTGGAAAGAAACAGGCTGGAAAGGCGAACGCCTTAATACGATGATATTGGTTTGGGCGCCTGATACCGTTAACCAGGTACGCTTTACCCTGCACAACCTGGTGAACAGCAAAGGTGCGGTACTCTCCAAACAAAGCCTGCAACTGCAGATGGTGCGCTACGTAATATCCAACTACCCGTACAACGATACTAATACCACCTGCGGAGAGCCTACCTACAAAAATGCTTTCCTGTTTCCCGACCGCTTTGAAGACTTTGACCGTTTTGATGTGCCCGCACAAACCGTAAGACCGGTATGGCTGAGCGTAAACATACCCGCAGGTACAGCACCGGGTACCTACAAAGGCGATATAGAAGTAATGAGCGAGCACCAGCACACCCTGCTGCATGTTGCTATTACCGTACAAAATAAATTGCTGCCCAGCCCGCACGACTGGCAGCACCGGCTTGACCTTTGGCAAAACCCATGGGTAGTGGCCTGGTATAACCATGTTAAGCCCTGGGGCGAGGAACACATAGCATTTTTAAAAAAGCACCTTAAGTTGTATGCTGATGCAGGCGGCACTTTTATTACTACGTATGCCGTGCATTCGCCGTGGTCGGATAACTCGTACAACATAGAGGAAACGATGATTGAATGGGTAAAGCAGGCCAACGGCACGTGGCAGTTTGATTACAGCATATTTGACAAATATGTAGAGCTTTGCATGCAAATGGGTATTGACCGTGCCATTACCATATACACACCAATACCATGGGGTAACCGTTTCAGGTATATGGATGCCGCCACCGGCAATTACGTGTATGAAACATGGCCGGCCACTTCTGCAGCATTTAAAACAGCATGGGATGCTTTTCTTACCAGCCTGCGCACACATCTTCAGCAAAAAGGCTGGCTTAATAAAACATACCTTGGCATTAACGAAACCACGCTTGACGAAACCCTTGCCACCATTAAGGTGATTAAAGAACACTCTGCAAAATGGAAAATTACCTACGCCGGCAACTGGCATAAAGAGCTTGATACGCTGCTTGACGATTATAGCGTTCTGTATGGCTTTGAGCCACCCGCAGATGCAATAAAAGCAAGGGCGGCACGCGGCGCTACCACCACTTATTATGTATGCTGCAACCCCGCCAAACCTAATAATTTTCTTTTCTCCCCGCCGGATGAAGGCAGGTGGATAAGCTGGTACACCGCTGCACGCGGCTACAATGGATTTTTACGCTGGGCATACGATGCATGGCCTGCCGACCCGCTGCGCGACGCACGCCACACATTATGGCCTGCCGGTGACTGCTTTTTAGTGTACCCAGGCGGCGCAAGCTGCATACGCTTTGAAAAATTGCGGGAAGGCATAGCCGATTATGAGAAACTGCGGATTTTACGGCAGCTTGCTTCAAAATCAACCAACGGGCATGTAAAAGAATTAATGGGCGAGTTAGATGCCCACCTTGCACAACTGGCGGGTGAGCATGATTTTAAGATTGAAAAAATAAGCGCCGATATTGAGAAGGGTAAACAATTGATTAACCAGCTAAGCGATGCCTTATAATATCATTACTCCATGAAAAACTTTGCATTGATATTTGCACTCTGTGGCATTTGTATAACTGCACACTCACAGCAGGCTGATGTTTCTGTTACGGAGCATGATGATTACCTGCTTACCGGTGTACTAACCCCCGCAGGGCCTGTACCCACAGCGTTTGATCCCAATGGTATTTACCCGTACGTTAGTTACAGCGAAACATCCAACAGGCCGGTACCAAAGCTGTACCATTTTATAACGTTGCAAAACAGCCTTGTTAAAGCTACCATTTGCCCGGGCCTGGGTGGTAAAGTAATGTCGCTGGTGCATAAGCCATCCGGCAAGGAGGTATTGTACACGCCGGGTATTGTGCGCCAAACACGCATACTGCCCCGTTTTTATTTTACCGCGGGCGGCATTGAAGTAAGCTTCCCCGTATCACACACACCAGTGCAGAACGAGGTATTGCTGTACAGGGTGGATAAAACACCGGCCCGCATATATGTAACCTGCGGTGAAAAAGAACTGCGGTTTGGCATGCAGTGGAGCGTTGAATACTCGCTTGGCACAGATGACGACTTTTTAACCGAACGCGTGGTATATGCCAATACCACAGGAACAGCCCACCCGTGGATGTCATGGTCAAATGCAGCGATACCCGCTGCGGCTGATACAAAATTTTACTTTCCCAAAGGCAGGGTGCTCTCCCACTCCTCTAAAGTAGATACCATTGACTGGGTTACACAAGGCCCCAAAACACAGGCTGATATAAAGGAGATGACCGGCTGGTTCTGGCAAACCAAAGATGTAAACGCTTTTGGCGCTTATACACCATCCAGCGGCACCGGCCTGTACCACTTTGCAGATGCGGCTATTGCCCCCGGTATAAAGCTGTGGAGCTATGGTAATGGGCCTGACAGTGCATGGTCTGTGCTATCTACAGCGCACCATCAAACCTACCTTGAAATACAGGGCGGGCCGTTAGGCGACCAATCAATTAAAGCGGAACTGCAACCCGGCGAAACCAGGTGGCATACAGAATACTGGCTGCCTGCCGGCAAGCCTGTTGATATTTATCACCATGCCACACCAGCGCCTGCCCTGCGGCCCCTTAACCAGTTGCCGCTGTTTGGCTGGGCAAGACCTGCAACAGTTAATCTATGGCAAGCATTGGTAAAAGCATACCGGCAAAAAACGGCTTTGCCTGCACCGCCGCCCGTTGATGCTGATAACTGGGCACCTTCGGCCATGGAAGGCCTGGATGCGGCATTTGCTTACGCTATTGCCAACACAAAGAATGCAACAGCCGGCATGTGGCGGTTTTATTACGGCGCCTGGCTGGCAGGCTGCGGCCATGCCGACAGCGCTATTACAATACTTTCAAACAGCGGTGAAGGGGTAGCCTATGTACTGCTGGCAAGGCTGCTTAAAATTAAAGGCAATATTAAAGGGGCTGCTGCTGCTATTGAACAGGTAAAAGCACCCTGGCTGCAACTGCACCCGCAGGTAGTAACAGAGCGTGATAAAGTGCTGCGTGCACTTGGGCCGCAAACCCTGCCCGAGCGTACGCAATGGCTTGCCAAAGTGGATGCCTTAAACGACGAATGGGTTATTGAACGCCGTGTGCAACTGCTTATTGACAAGGGTGAAGTGCAACAGGCGAAAGACCTGCTGCTGGCCACTCATTTTCAGAAAGTGCACCAAACTTATACACGCACTGCACTGTGGCTGCAGATAACCGATAAATTGCACCTGCCTTTTGAACCCATTCCCGCCACTCTTGGCGAAGACCATTTGGCCAACTTTGGAGCATACAGGGAGTACGAGTAATGGCCGGGTACAGCATTAAGTGTACGTACGTATTGCAGATTCTGGATTTTAGACTGGGCTTCATGTTTTGGGTGCTGGTGCATGGTTGACTGCTCATAATTCATGGTTAAAGCCATCATCCCGAATAGCATTGCATTTGCCGGGGCATTAGCTACAGCACAAGTGTGCAACACCCATCTGACCGGGTCCATCCGGGTGAGCACGGCCCTTCCGATGCCTGTTATGCATCCGTGCCAACAACCAGGCAACATAGGGACATTAAAGACAACAAGGGATCTGATGGCCCTGGCGTTACAGCTAAAATCCCCGCCTGAATGACACAGCCGGGCAGGCATAACCTAAAATTGCCCAGCTTTGCTCCAATCCTCAACCGGCAGTCGCCAATCTGCAATCAAACTAATATTTCGCCGGCTCGCCCGATTTGGGCAGCGCCGATTGTATAAACTTGCGCAGGTTTTCGTTGGCCTCAGCAAGATCGGGCTTGCGCAGGTAAAGCATGTGCCCGCTGCGATACCCTTCCCATTTAAGGCGGTCTTTCAGTTTGCCGCTTGGGTCAAGCTGCCACATACTGTATTTGGCGTTAAAATAATCGCAGGCGCCGTCGTAATAACCGCTTTGCACCAGCAGGTGCAGGTAAGGGTTTTCGGCAATGGCCTGGCGAAGGTCTTCACCTACATGGTTATTCTTGTTGTCCCAAGGCCAAACGGGGCCGAACATGTTATACTTAAGGTCGGTTTTATAGTGCAGCTCCTGCCTCAGGTAAATGTTTATAGCGGGCGTAAAGGCATGCAGCCAGCTTGTAAGCTCAGCATTATAATCAGGGCTGTCGCCTGCATCCTGGCGGTCAATGCCCTTGTAGCGGCTATCCAGCCTGCCAATGGTAAAGCCCTGGTCGCGCAGCAGCTCCTTCCAGAAAAAGTTGGTGGGTATTATAAGGTTATTTTCCAGCACGGCCTTTTCTGAAATACCAATGTAGTGCGACAACTTTTTTGCCAGCGACTGTTTGGTGGCATCGTCCATAAAACCTCCTTTAGCCAGGGCAGGTATCAGTTCGTTTACAGTAAAATCTTCTACCCCGGGTAGTATATCCGTTAGGTCTTTACCCTGCAAATCAGCCGCCAGCTTTTTATGATACCAGGCCGTTGCGGCATAATAAGGCACCTGCAGGCTGGCATTTACATAATCGCTGCGCACAATGCCGAGGTCGGTAGGCGATACTAATATCACGCCGTTAAGGTATATCCACTGGCTTTCCTGCAACTCGCGGGCAAGCCCGCTTACACGGGTGGTGCCATAGCTTTCGCCAATTAAAAACTTAGGCGAAGCCCAGCGTTGTTTGCGGCTTATAAAAGTGCTTATCCACTGCGCCAGGTAACGAATATCTTCGTTAACCCCAAAAAACTCCTTGCCCGGCACGTCTTTATTGGCAGTGCGGCTAAAGCCGGTATTTACAGGGTCAACATACACAATATCTGCGACGTCTAAAATGCTCTGGCTATTGTCTTTAAGACCGTAAGGCTGCACGGGGTAACCCTCATCATCAAGGTTAAGGCGCCGGGGGCCTGTATAACCTATTTCCATCCATACGCTGGGGGTACCGGGGCCGCCGTTAAAGCTTATTACCAGCGGCCGGCTGTCTTTATCTTTTACATCAGTACGCTCGTAATAGGTATAAAATACGCCTGCAATGGGTTTGCCGTCATCGTCCCACACAGGTATAGTGCCAAGTGTAATATCGTAAGGAACACGAACGCCTTTTATGGTAACCTCCGCATGGGTGGTGTTGCTTGAGTCCAAAGGCAGTGTAAGGCTGCCGGGGGCAGGTTTTTCTGCGGCGGTGGGCTTTTGCTGTGCCATAAGGCCGGCGGGCGCCAGCAGTGCGACGGCCAGCAGCGCAACAAGGCGCGTTACTATTTTCTTCATACAGTTACTGTTGATAAGGCAGCGAATATAAGGCACAATGTGTACAACCGCTGTGGTTTTGTGTGAACGGGGGAATTTTAGCGGGGAGGAGAAATGATTAATATTTTACCATAAAGTGCCGTAAGAAGATGGTTACGCACAAAGAGGGATGCGGTATTATGCGTAATGAAAAGGCAGAGGCAGCAAGGGGGAACAGGAAAACAGGTATGTTGATTTGCGTAACCACCGGAACCAGCAGCTAAAAAAATAAATTACCGGCAATCAAAATGTATTAATATTGGTAAATTACGTATTGGCAATTGCAGGCATTTGCGCAAAATGTTACGTGTCGCACGTCATGCCAAACGAGCGTTCACTACGCCAAATAGAAAATGAAAACAAGGATATTCATAGCTTTATGTTTTTTGACAATTACTGTGTTTAAACTTGTTCCGTTTAGAACAAGTAACGCAGACACAATAATTATTGGTTACGGTGGGTCATTACCTAACCTGATTACATTTACAATACTCTGCTTTTTTTTGTTGGCAGTTTTAATCCTGATAACGATAGTATGCCTCAAGAAACCGCTTCAAGGTAATCTTATCATAAATAGGTTAGACTTAAACTTGAAGACCGAATTTGCTGGCATTGCTTTCTGGACTGCATTTGTTCTGGCGTCGCGACTTCTAGCGAAAGATTATTTATATTTTTTCAAAGGCACTGCAGTTTATTTTTTTATCATCCTGGGTGGAGTTCTGGTTTACCAACTAATACGAAAGTGGTTAATCCAAAAAACTAAACCAAGTTATTTGTCAATTAATAATGACGTTATTTATTTGAAGAATTTTTTTAGCAAAAGCAAACGAAAAATAGAGACACTGAAATTAGTGAGCTATGATACAAAACAAAATGCTATCTTACTTTCATTCCAGGAAGGATTAGACAATATAAAATTGTATTTGACAGACTATGAAATCAATGACATACAAAGCCTAATTAATAAAATAAAGCAAACAAAGGGTGACAAAATATTTATTGATGAAAACTTCAAAAAATATTTTGTCCATAATGTATAGTTAACAGAAGGACGAACACACAACATTGGTATTTTCAATATGGAGGCTTAACATTGGGCAATCGGTACCCGAATTCTGCTATGCAGCAGTTGCGGGTAGATAATTATAAAATACAAGCCCTGCAGCAAGCCTGCAAAGTTGGCTACCAATTTTTGACCGGTGCTAACCTTAAAAGTTTTCATAACTAAATTACACTATATTATTTGCGACAATGACCAAACAGGCAGAAAAAAGTACCCCGGGAACAAATATGCAATACATAACCGTTGTTTCAAATATTCTCAGGTTAAATGAATGATTAGGGAAGCTTACAAAAACGGGAATGCTACACTGCGGCGTCGCAGTGCCTGAAGCACGATGCGGCAGCTTAATATGATGCGCAAACTTTTGGCAGCTTTAAATTTTGCATTATTTTTAGCCCCTAATATAAAACTCAAACTTACTTTATGAAAATTTGGTCAACCCTTCTCACGGCAGCTATGCTTTATTTCCCGGTTATATCTTTCTGCCAGTCAAAACAAATTTACGAAGCGCCAAGCTACAAAGACGTTTTGCACACTCACAAAACAGTTGCAATACTTCCGCTGACCGTAACAATCTCATTTAAAAAATTTCCCAAAAACTACAATGCGGAAGATAACGCAAAACAGGAAAGAGAAGAAGGATTAAACATGCAGCAAGGCATGTACACTTTTCTATTAAGAAAATCCAGCGATTATTACGTAACATTCCAGGACGTTCAAAGAACCAATATTTTATTAAAACAGGCAGGTGTTTTTGAAAAACTTGATTCAATCACCGCAGATTCGATATGCAAAATTTTAAAGGTTGACGGTGTTATACAAGCTACTTATGCCTATGAAAAAACCGGCAGTGAAGCCGGAGCTATTGCGAAGACAGTATTATTTGGGTTTGGCGGAAGTACAGGGTCTGGTGCATTGACAATGCAAATAAATAATGGCACGGATGGCAATTTATTATGGAGGTTTTATAAAGAAATGAATGAAGGGGTGTTTTCCAGCGCTAATGAGTTAATGGAAAGAATGATGCGGAAAGTGGCAAGAAACTTTCCATACGAAAAATAGTTGCTTTCCGGCCAACTGTTCCAGGTGCGCCGCAAGCACCTGATTTGCTGATATTATTGATTTAAAGCCAGGCTGAGATACTGCCGGCAGAAATAGCCAGATGCTTTTGTAAGGTATATTATAATTAACACGGCACCGGCTTTGATTACTGCGGCGGAACGGTTTTTATTGACTGTGAGGGTATAAAAATTTGTGCCCGGTAAAAACCTGGAATTGCGGCCGGAGCGTTGCAGAAATAAGCAAAGCTTACCGGAATAAATTTGCCGGGCAATAAATAAACCTACATTGCCAAAAGAATTTTCTATACTACTTGCAAATACGGATAACGTGTGTTATTTTGGCTGAGATAAATAACCTTATACCAAAACAACATTATGCCAGACCCTCAAAAAACCACCTTTGAAAACATAAACGACTTACTAAAGGCTGTTTTGTGGCCCATTGTAGTAGTGATTGTGCTAACCAGCTACCACTCAGATATAAGTAATATGTTTCAAAACACCGAGAAAATGTCTATCGGCAGTTTTTCAATGGAAATTAAACGCGAGGCAGAAAGCCAGGGCTCCGGTGAACTGTCTGGCGTAATTACTCAATTATCCATACCGGGCATAAAGCACCTGCTTTCCATGGGGGCTATTGGCAGGTATGGTATTGTTGGGCGCAGCCCGGCGCAGGGAGATCATGAAGCAGCCTACACTTTATCGCCCGATTTAACAAGTTGGGAGGAGTTGGAAAAAGCAGGCTTGATTGCAGGCAGTAACTTTAAAATTGAAGATGTGGTTAAGTTATTTATGCAACTGGGAGCAGAACAAAGACAAGTGTATTATGACGATGAGGGTACTTCAGTACCTTTTAATGATGCAGCACACATGCACAAGGGAACACAGTATTTTTTACCGGTGAGCCGGGTGAATGATGCCACAAAACAACAGGTAGAAAATTATACTATAGCGTTAACAGATAATGGCAGGAAAGCGTTAGACATAATTGTTGCAACGACAGCCCGCCAGATAAAGGTTACCAAAACTAATTAGGGCAACTGCTTTTTTTCGCAATAACGGGTAACAAATCCTTTGCGCCATAGCCATAAAATATTATACCAGGCCAGCAAAACCGCGCCGGGAATGCCGTACACAAAACTTCCGTTATTTTCTTATTCCATACTGCAACTCCACCATACCAGTTTTATAAGGGGTTACATTTAACAGGTGCAGGAGGTGTTCCTGCCCAGGCCCTTTAAAAAAAGGTACGCCGTCGCCCAAAACAACGGGTATAATTGTTAAGCGTATTTCATCCGCCAGCTCCTCGTTAATAAAGTTTTTGGCAAGTATGGCGCCGCCTGCAACCCATACATTTTTATAGCGCGGTTTTAACTGCTCTTCCACCAGCGCATGCAGGCTGCCTGCATACAGTTGCACACCAGGTTTTATGGCCGGCAGGGGCCTGTGGGTAAGTACAATGGTTGGGGTATCACCGTACGCCCATCCGTAGTTTTTTGACAGTTCAAGAGCATGTTCGTATGTACGGGCGCCCATTACATAACAATCAATCGTTTTAAGAAAATCTGCTGCCTGCTGCGGGGTAATTTCTGTCCCGTTTTCATAATAATCTTTTGTATCAAACCAGGCAATACTGTTATCGGGTTTGGCAATCATACCGTCAAGGCTTGCCACCATGTGTATGGTTATTTTAAATGTGTTTGTTGCCATGTTATTTGTGTATAACTGCATAAATATACAACTTGCACTTACAATAAACCTGCTGCTGAAATGCAATACCTGCTGAGATGCGCCAGAGTTCTTTTGGCACCCGCTTTGCAACGGTGATGAAAAACAGAGCGTATGAAAAATTATTTTACAGCCCTTGCAGCAGCCTGCTGTTTGCTTGCTTTTGCAGCATGCGGTGACAATGGCAACAGCGAAGGTTCAGCCAAACAAGACACACTGGTTAACCCGCAGGACAATACCAATGCAGTTTCGTCAGACACTACCACGCCTGCCAATGCCCCTAATGTAGATACCGTGGGGGCAGGGCGTTCTACATCATCAGGCATTAAAGATACCGGTAAGCATAAGTAATGCCCTTTTGTACAAAACTATGGGTAACTAAAAACATAGTGTTACCGGTAATCATAAAAGCTTTATGTATTTACGCGATTATTTACTTATTTGCGTGAAAGCAAATACTTACGAATGCCAAACAGGACTCTTACACTTATTAAGGCTATTTTATTTTGCCTTGTGTGTGCCATAACCTTTGCCGCATTTTCCGGGTTAACCAAAAACTCAGGCACGGCATGGAAAGATCATCTTTCGCTTGCCATTGCAATAATTATTACCTATGGGCTTGTAATATTGTTTGCAAAATGGCAAAAGCTTAATCTGATAAATGTCGGTATTATTCCAGGTAAAGCCTTTTTTAAAAAGATAACAGCCGGTTTCTGCATAGGCCTGCTGATGACAGCGCTGCAACCAGCGCTTGTTTTTATAATGGGGCATTATAGCATTGCTGTAACACCCGGTACATCTTACAATGTTATATTCTTCTATTTAACACTGTATATATTAGTAGCTCTTCGCGAGGAACTGGCTTTTCGCAGTTACCCATTGTTTAGCCTGCATTACAGGTTTAGGTTATGGCCGGCCCAGCTTATTATACTGGTTATATTTTCAGCCGAACATATTGCCGGTGGTATGACCCCCTTACAGGCATTTTTAGGCGCAGGTACCGGCGCCCTGCTGTTTGGGCTTGCTGCCATTAAAACCAAAGGTATTGCGCTACCTGTTGCCCTGCATACCGCATGGAATTTTGGACAGTGGTGTTTTGGTTTTAAAAAAGAAACCGGGTTGCTGCACGGCATTACAGAAAAGGGTTTTGAAGATGCTGTTGAAAGGAATGCATGGATTAGCTATTTAATAATCATGGCAATAGTCATAGTTGTTTTTTATTTTTATAAGCCATATAAATCAAACAGCGTACAAAACTGATCAAACATTGTAATACACGCCGCTCAAAAAAAATCATTAACAGTTGCTAAACAACAGCAGGTATTATCTTTAGCCGCCGGGCATATTATTATGATCGGGCGCCGCAACAAAATGAGCAATGCATCAAAGCCACGTTTATTTGAGATAAC
>DASZUX010000022.1:0-6420 GCA_035547455.1 Chitinophagaceae bacterium | reverse complement strand
TGTTGTGCATAATGGCTGTAACCACGTTGTTGCAGCAGCGTATCTGCAGCATTCATTGTTAAAAACAATGCCATCAAAATAACCTCGGTTATAAGTATATAATTCGCATCGCTGCGCGGCCAGCCGTTAAGATCTTTACTGGCAAGGCGTTTTACTTTTACAATATTTCTTCTTATCAAAAATATCAAACAGGCGGTTAACACGCCTGCGGCCAAAAATTCAAAGGCATTTATCAGCCACACATATAATATTCCCAACGGGCCTGCAAAAAGGCGGTGCGTACCAAATACGCCGTCAAGAATTATTTCCAGCACTTCAGCATTAATAATAATAAACCCTGCATATACTACAAAGTGCATTACTGCCACCAGGGGGTTTTTAAACATCTTTTTCTGCCCGAAAGCCAGCAGCAGCACATTGCGCCAGCGTTGTGGTTTATTGTCGCTTATTACCTCATCCCTGCCCAGCAGGATATTGCGCCGTATGCGTAATATATTTTTCCTGAAAAGCCATACTGAAAAACCGGCAAGCAGTATAAACAAAACCTGGGCTACAATGGTCATTTTCGGTAGTTGTAATACAAATCTAAGGGATTTGTGAAAACATGCCTTAAAGGCACAATGGGCTGGTTAAATTATTCACGTTCTTAAAAATCAGCTTATTTTGCAATATAATTGAACCTGATGGCTGAGAAAAGATATGTTTTAAATACTGAAGCAGCAGCGCAGAAATTACATCGCATGGCTCTTGAAATTGCAGAGCAACTTAGCGGTGACAACACAACCGTAATTTTAATTGGTGTGCGTAACAGCGGTACAGGCATTGCGGAAATTATTGCAGGATTTGCCAAACCTTTTTTAACAGGCGGCATAAGAGTAATATCAGTAAGTCTTGATAAACACAACCCGGGTAATGTTGTATTAAGTGAGGACATTGATTTAAACGGAAAGAATGTAATTGTGATAGATGATGTTTGCAACAGTGGCAGAACACTTATGTACGCACTTAAGCCATTGCTGGCTTTCAGCCCGAAAAGAATACAAACACTTGTGCTGGTGGAAAGAATGCACAAATCATTCCCTGTAAAGCCTGATTACGTGGGTAGTTCCGTTGCTACTACGTCAGAAGATTTTATACAGGTGGAGCTGGAAAACGGTGTTGTTAAAGGGGCGTATATAGCATAGCTTATCCATCAAATTTGTCTGTAAGCCTGCTGCATAAATTATTGATATCATCTTTACGGGCGAGTTCCTGCAGCCAGCCGGGCTGTATGCCGGCATAACCGTATAGTAGCCCCGCAAGGCTACCTGTAACTGCAGCTGTAGTGATTGTATCATCGCTAAGGTTTACTGCTTTCTTTAAGCAGGCTGTTTATAATACTCCCATTTCCCCCAGCCGTATGTTCAGCGCCGCAGGTGATGTAAAATGAATGGTATTAAACCCCAGGTTATGTGCCGCCTCAATATTGTAAACATTATCATCAATAAATATGCAATCCCCTGCATTAAGACGATAACGCTGCAGCAGCAGGTTGAAAATATCTTCAGATGGCTTTGCCATTTTTTCTTCGCCTGAAACAACAATGCCGTCAAGCTCATGTAAAAAATCAAAGCGTTGTAAAGCCACGGGAAAGGTTTCATGGCTCCAGTTGGTAAGGCCGTATATGATATATCCTTCCTGTTTTAGCGCTCTCAAAATTGCAACAGTTTCTGCAATAGCGCCATTCAGCATTTCATCCCAGCGTATATGGTAGGCCTGTATATGCTCAAAGTATTGGGGGTATTCCGCCTGCAGGGCGCTTACTGCTTCGGCAAAAGGCCGTCCTTCGTCCTGCTTAAGGTTCCAGCTTAGTGTGCACACATTCCCCAGGAACCATTCCATTTCACTTTCGTCTGTAAAAATTTTTTTATATAAGTGCCGCGGATCCCAGTCTATCAGCACGCCGCCAAAATCGAAGATGATTGTCTTTTTCAAAGCAGTATTTTGTGGTATAAAGTTAAACGGTTATTTCAATTTGGTTGCCTTCGGGGTCAAGCACTATACTTTCATAATAACCATCTCCTGTTGTGCGGGGCTCTCCTGCAATTGTGTAACCATCGTTCCTGAGCCTTTCAGTGAGTGAATCAACATTATTGCGGCTGCCTGCTGATATGGCTATATGTGCCAGCCCCGTAAACAGTCCCTTCGTAATGCCTGTTATATCAGCCCTGTGCATCAGTTCTATCCTGGCACCACCATCTTTAAAACTAAGGAAATATGATTCAAACTGCTTTTTAGGGTTAATATATTTGCTGTTGCATACCATGTTAAAGTAGGTTACATAAAACTCCTTCATGACTTCAATGTCATTCACCCAAAAAGCGATGTGCTCAATTTTCATTGCAACCTGTTATGCCTGCAAATTATTTCTTTGGGCATGAATAAACAAAACGGGGAAAGCGTGTGTGGTTAATAGTGGAGAAAAAGTGAAAAACAATAATTGTCAGGCAGCGGCGGCATACAGCAGCCTTTTTACAGTTTGCATAAAATCTTTTGCCTTTACAGGTTTTTTAAGATAATCGTTGGCACCCCGGGCAATGCTTTCAGACCAGTAATAGTCACTGCTCATAATAGACATTACAAGCACTTTGCAGTCATCCACGGCACACCTGGTTCTTACATGGCTTACCAGGTCAAGCCCGGAAGCAAGGGGCATAAAAATATCCGTAATGATAAGGTCGTACTTTTTTGCATCCGCCATTTCCATGCCCTGCATACCATTGCTGGCACAATCCACAATAAAGCCGCTGTTTTCAAGCATATAGCTTAAAATTTTTGAGTATAAGGCGTCGTCTTCAACAAGCAGTATTTCTTTCATAGTACTTTTTGTGGCGGTAACAAAGGCAAAAGTAAATATTATGTTGAGGCATGGATATTAAATAGCCATTGAAAACATATAAAAAATGATTAATAATATACCGTATTTATATAAGCCATGTATGCTGTAACTGCAGGCTGATAGTTATAATATCGCCCTTACGCACACCGCAGGTATGCGATTTTATGGTTAACCTGTTATTGCCGGCTACAATAACCTGTATTTCGTAATAGCTTCCGCAAAAAGCAATATTGTCAACACTTGCGCGCAGCATATTTTTTTCATCTTTAGCAATAAGAATATCTTCGGGGCGTATAAATATTTTTTTATTATTGGCTGCCCGTTGCAGGCCCGGCAGGTATGCTGCCAGTGCCGGCGTTATAATATTATACCTGCCCATAAGCCCTGCTACATACTCATCGGCAGGCTTGCGGTATACTTCTGCTGGCGGGGCCTGCTGCACAACCTGCCCGTTACGCAAAATAATTATTTCATCAGCCCACGAAAGTGTGTCCAGCGGGTCATGCGAAACAAGTATACAGCTTACCTGCAGGTTTGTTTCAACATCGCGCAGCACATCTTTTAAAATGTTTTTGTGAATCATGTCAAGATTGCTGAACGGCTCATCCAGCAACAGCAAGCGCGGCCGGCCTACCAGCAGCCTTGCCAGCGCAATGCGTTGCCGCTCGCCACCCGAAAGCCTGTCTGTGCGGCGGTGCAGCAGGTGGCTTATCCTGCATAGCTCGTAAAGCGCCTTGGCGTTTTCGTCATTTTCGGCTTCATCATCCGGCAGGGGGTTGGCATATACCAGTACCTGCTCAACTGTCAAAAAATGGGGCAATTCAAACTGCTGGCTTAAACAGGCAATACCAGGATGCCCGGGTATCAGCTTTTCACCTGGTATTCGTTTTAGCCGCTGCCCTTCAAATACCACCTGGCCTTCTTGCGGTGTAATAATGCCGGCAATTATTTTAAGCAGGGTGCTTTTGCCGGAGCCAGTTTCACCTGCAATGGCTATTTTCTGCAGCTTGTTTTGTGTTAGCGATATATTATTGACTGCAATGGTGCTGCCTTCTTTTAATGTAACAGATGATACTTGTAAAAAACTCATACCCGCGAATTTAGCAGGTAATTATCTTACTGCAGCGTTTTTGTAAACGCGGTAACCAGGTTTTGCCTGCACAGCAACGGGGGAGACTCAAGCCTTCTTTTTGCTTTTTGCCGCCAGTTTTGCATTAAACTTTGTTTAATAGCACTAAAGTGATTCTTCTTTGTTAAAGAGCCTGGCTGCATGGTACTTATAACAAGGCTTAGGCTTTTGCCCCATTATAGTACGCACACACTTTATTCATAAGGCATATTTCACATTCCGGTTTAGGGCGGCATATTTCTCTGCCGAGAAAGGAGATGGCCATGCCAATATCCCACTCGCTTTTGGGTAACAACTCCATTAATTGTTTCTCCATCTTCGTAGCATCATCCCCCGTGGCAATACCCAGCCGTGGGGCTACACGTAAAACGTGCAGGTCAACAATAATACCCTCGGGGGGCGCCCCTGCTTCACGCATAATAACATTGGCAGATTTACGGCCGATGCCCGGTAACTTTACCAGTTCCTCCATGGTTACAGGTATATT
Organism: Chitinophagaceae bacterium; assembly: GCA_035547455.1. Classification (GTDB taxonomy): domain Bacteria; phylum Bacteroidota; class Bacteroidia; order Chitinophagales; family Chitinophagaceae; genus JABDFW01. The sequence goes on along the minus strand of DASZUX010000022.1, from coordinate 1,926 downwards.
GCTGTCTTTCTTTACCTGCGAGGCAATACCGGTAAGCCATTTGGCTTTATTTTGGTAGTTTCTTACTTTGGTAAGGTAGGGATATAATGCTTCGGGAGTAGCCTGCGATAAGACCTGCATATTAGGAAAGGCTTCAAAAAAATCGCCTGCTATATTATTTATCAGGGCATCGTTAGACTGGGCAGAAAGCAATACCAGCACAAGGTACTGGTAGGCATTTTTAGCCTTTAGCGGGTGCGGTTTACCCTTATATTTCTTCAGCAGCGGTTTTACTGCTTCTTCCCAGTTCACGATTTGTTTTGCCATACAATGTAATTATACAGTAAATCTAACAAATGAGTTGCAACAGGCAAAAGAGTTAGAAGAAAAATGCAATATTATACCTGTGACCGGCAACGGGCTAAATACAGATACTACAGGCGATGTTGTTAAAGCTTAATAACCTGCAGAACTTCTATCGGGAGTAATACGGATAAGCCCGGAAAAATATTTAAGATGGTTACGTCAAACGAACAGCCAGTGTGTGGGTTGTTATTGCAATTTATGGGAATACAACACCTTTTTCTCCGGTTGTTGTCATAAGCGTCATCGTATTATATGTTGTTTACCTAAAGAAGACAGTTATTAATCGGTATTTAACGTATTTAGCCTTAATTAATATGTAACTTGGACACGGTTAAAAAATGGATTTGTAAGAATCCGTGCCCTTGGTAGTCTTGCCCGGGGCAAATTTTTAATAGAATATTTACATTGTCAAGCCTATACAAATACCAGCCCTTCGCGCAGTGCTTTTTGGTACACTTTTTCATTAAACTGGTAATATGTGGGAGACCGGTGTGCCCCTATATGTAGTTTTTCCCTGGTTTTAACAATAAGGCCGAGCGCAATTAGCTTGCTGGGGAAATTTGTTGCACTAAGGGTTTTGCCAGACATCACTTCGTAAAAAAGTTTTATCTCTTTCAAAGTAAAGCGCTTTGGCAACAGGTTTTTGCCAATGGGATAGTGATACAGGTGTACACGCATGTGCTGCAACGCGTCGCGCACCATGTCATCATGGTCAAAACCCAGATTTGGCAATGCGGCAATAGGAAACCACCTGCATTCACTGGAAAGAAAATCGGCTTTCGGTATTGTATTTACAACATCAGTAATGGCATAAAATCCAACAGAAACAGTTTCAGCCCGCAGCCAGTTATTTTCTGCCAGCCTCACACCTGTCAATTCGTGCAGTTTGTCCTCATCAAAGTACCCGTACGATTTATTGCGGCCAGGTTCGCCAAATGTTTTAAACTGCTGTAAATAGAGGCCCTCTATACCGGTGCGGTCCCTGGTTATTCGTGCAGCGGCATCATCTAAATTTTCAGTTTTCTTTACATATCCCCCGGGCAGGCACCAGCGTGTAATAATTTTATTTTTTACCAGCAGCAATTGCAGTTCTCCTGCATGGTAGCCAAAAATAGCACAGTCAATGCAAAGCCCCTGGCGGTATTCAAAGTAGCCTTTTTCCAAAAAGTGTTTAATTTCCTGCTTGGTCTCCATTATGTATGCAAGATTAAAAAAATTATTTTTTAAATTTTAAAAAATGATAAGTTAAATCACCTATCTTCATTTTATAAAATTTATAAAATAGCTGTTACAATGCTTGCCGTTTTTTATTAAATATTACACCATAAACGTTTTGCCATGACAAACAGGAGAAAATTTTTACAGCAATCAGGCATGCTTGCGGCTGCAGGCATATTATACCCTGCACTAAACCGCGCAGGAGGTTTATTTATGCCAAAGCCAATGCCGGGCGTGGGGCTGCAGTTATATACCGTTGGTGCGCTGATGGAAGCTGATGCAAAAGGCACACTGCAAAAACTTGCTGCTATAGGTTTTAAGGAACTTGAGAGCGCAGGCTCTTCTAAAGGCAACTATTATGGG
>DASZUX010000021.1:0-6911 GCA_035547455.1 Chitinophagaceae bacterium | reverse complement strand
TCCTTTTTTTACTACGACTTCAAACGCCCTCTACTTGACAAACTGGATTATAACAATTATACAATTGAAGACGAGCGCAAGCTTATATCAACCCTAAAATACACTGACGTTCACGTAAACCTGTGTTCAACGATGGCGGTTGATGGAAGCATATTTAACAAGCCGCAAATTGCGCCTTATTACGACCAGGATAAATCACTTGAGCCGTTTTTGCGAAATATTTATAAACAAGAGCATTACAGGCCAATTATTAATAGCGGTGTATTAAATATGGCCGATTCAAAAGAAAAATTGGTATCATTAATTGCCGGCGCATTACAAAATCCAAACGGGTTTAATACAAAATGCGGCAACTGCGTTACCGAAATAGCCACATACGCAGACGGGAAATCAACTGCGAGGGTAATTGCTAAAATGAAAACATTTTTTTGAGACATGAGAATATTGCATGTATGTCAAAACTATTATCCTTCAAAAGGAGGCCCGCAATATACCATGAAGCATGTTTCGGAAAAATTGGCTGAATGCTATGGCGACGACGTTACAGTTTGTACAACCAACTCATTTTTTTTGCCTGAATCATCCTTGTTTAAGAAAATAAAGCCAGCGTATGAGGTGCTAAATGGCGTACATGTTTACCGTTTACCGTTTAACCGCTGGCATTACCCATTTATAAAAAACGCAAATAAAGCATTGATCAAATTAACAGGCCGCCGCCTGCCGCCTTATATTACCAGGCTGCCGTATATTCTCGACAGTCCGGCTATTAAACGTATGATGAACAGGTTTGAAGCTGATGTAATAATGGCTACAACAATAAGTTACGACTTTTGCAATTATCCTTTATGGCGAAATAAAACACACAGGCCTAAACCATTTGTGTTGTACGGAGCTATACACCTGCATAAAAAAATAACTGATTATAATGATCCTGCCTTAATAAAAGCCCGTGCATGCGATTGCTACATATCAAATACACTATATGAAAAAAATGAAATGATTGCTTATGGTGTTAGCCCAGGCAAGATAATAAATATTGGCACAGGCATAGATATTCCGGCATTGGCCTGCGAGCATAAGGAGGTGCTGGCATTTAAAAAGAAGCATAACATTACCGAGGATGATATTATTGTAGGCTTTGTAGGCAGGCTGGTTAAAGGAAAAGGTGTCGGTATTTTGCTGGATGCACTAAGGCTGCTTCAACGGCATAGCTCAAACATAAAATTATTATTAGGAGGAGGTACCACTGATTACGTACCTATAATAAAAAAAGCTATAAAGGAAGAGAACATGCCTATTATACTGATTGAAGACTTTGAAGAAAGTCTCAAGCCGGTTATATATAACGCTATGGATATTTTTGTATTACCATCCCAAAGTGAATCTTTCGGGGTAGTTTTTTTAGAGGCATGGGCATGTAAAAAGCCCGTTATAGGCACACGCATGGGGGCTATTGCATCGCTGGTTACTGAAGGTGAAGACGGCTTGCTGTTTACCGGTGGAGATGCAACTGATCTGAAGGAAAAAGTTCTTGTGCTCGTGCAAAACAAAACCATGCGGGATGCTCTTGGCTCCGCCGGTTATCAAAAAGTGCTTAATAACTATACATGGCCTGTAATAGTAAAAAAATATCGAGAAAGCTATGAATTGGCTATTCAGAATTTTAAGATGGAGCATGCCTGCTGATGAAAATATTACACGTTACGCAAAATTATTATCCATCACTTGGCGGTTCGCAGCATACTATTAAGAAAATTTCGGAGTTTCTGACCGAACACTATAGCGACAAAGTAACTGTAATCACTACCAATTCTTACTTTGGCCCGCATCGTTATCAATTCAAAAAAATATCACCTTCTGAGGAAGTCATTAATCATGTTAAGGTTAAAAGGTTCGGCTTTTTGCGCCTTCATAAGAAATTTGTGAAGTCATTAGGGCGGTTATATGGAATAATATTCCGTAAACCGCTACCCACCTATTTTACAGGCATCCAGTACGGCCCTGTTTCTCCTGCTTTAAAAAAAGCGGTTGAAAATGAACCTTGTGATGTTATATGTGCTTCTTCAGTGCATTATTTGTTTGCGGATTACCCGCTATGGAGGAAAAAAACAAGCAGCCCGAAGCCATTCGTTTTATATGGCGCGCTCCATTTGCATAATAACGATATATCTAAAAGTTATAAAAAGAGAATTGATGCTGCAGATTATTACATAGCCAATACAGGTTATGAAAAAAAATACCTGGTTACCCATGGGATAGAGGAAGATAAAATAAAAGTAATAGGAACTGCTACAGATATTCTTGACAAAGCGGATTTTTCAGTAAGCGACGAGCAACTAAAGAGTAACTATAATATTCCGGCCAATAATAAAGTTATCTCTTTTATTGGCAGGCAGGAAATATCAAAAGGCATTCCAACCCTGTTAAAAGCTTTTTCGCTTATCACAAAAAAACAAGAGTGTTTAACCCTGGTTATAGCCGGGGCTGCCGGCACATATTCAACGGAATTGGAATATATTGTTGCCGGCAATACAAACATACTGGTTGTTACAAACATAACAGATTTGCAGAAAACTGAAATTCTGCGAATGTCAGACGTACTGGTATTACCCTCGGTTGAAGAGTCGTTCGGCGTTGTTTTTATAGAGGCATGGGCATTCAAAAAGCCTGTTATAGGGGCAAATATCAACGCAATAGCCTCTCTTATAACCAATAATACAGACGGTCTTTTATTTTTACCAGGCAATGCCCAGGACTTAGCAGAAAAAATAGAATATCTACTTGCAAACAAAGCATTGATGCATGAACTAGGCAACAATGGTTATCAAAAATTTTTATCAAATTATACGTGGGACATTGTTGCAGGCCGTTATAGAGAAGTTTATGAATTAGCAATAAAAAAATTTAACAAACCCGGGCGAGCATGAAATTTTCTGAAATAAACAAGCTTGTAAAAGGCATTCCGTTCATTAATGAATCTAACGCAAAAATTTTGTATGATTTTATTATTGACAATAAACTAACTTCCTGCCTTGAACTTGGTTTTGCACATGGTACGGCCAGTTGCTATATTGCTGCAGCACTTGACGAACTTGGCGAAGGTTCACTAACTTCAGTAGATTTAATAGAAGCTGAAAATATTTTTAAGCCAGGCATATCAGAATTATTGACAAAAACCGGCCTGGAAAAATATGTAACTGTTCATCGTGAAAAAACCGGGTACAACTGGTTTTTACACGACACCATTAAAAAAAACACAGACAGCAATAATAATTGCAGTACGGTTTATGACTTATGTATTATAGACGGCCCTAAAAACTGGACGATTGATGGCAGTGCCTTTTTTTGCGCTGATAAATTATTAAAAAAAGAAGGGTGGCTTATATTCGATGATTATAATTGGACATATAATAATGCAGGCAGGGCGCGGGAAGCTACTGACGGCATAACCCACAGGCAACTTTCCGAAGCTGAACTTATTGTTCCGCATATAAAGGAGATTTTTCATCTGCTTGTTATGCAACACCCGTCTTACTCAAACTTCAAAATACAACAAGACGGAGATTGGGCATGGGCTCAAAAAATACAGATGGATAACAAAAAAGTATCTTATACTTATTCCACGTCTTTCAAACACATTCTTACAAGATCAGCCTTGTCCTTAATCAAAAAATTAAGAAAATAGTTTTGGCTAATGTGCGGCATTACCGGGATATATAATTTTAAACGCGGGCACCTGCACCATGATTATGTGCGGCGCAGCCTTATTACTATGCATCACCGCGGACCAGACTCACAATGCATCTGGGATAACAAAGAAAATTATATTACGGGGTTTTGCAGGCTTGCCATACGCGATTTAAGCCCGAAAGGCAACCAGCCAATGCTTTCGGACTGCGGCAACTACTGTATTACATTTAATGGTGAGATATACAATACAGAGAACTTAAAAAAATTACTGCTTCCTTATCGTAACACTTTTATTTCAACAAGCGATACCGAAATACTGTTATATTGCCTGGTACATCTTGGCTTGAAAGAGACACTATTGGCCGCAGACGGGATATTTGCATTTGCGTTTTACGATGCCAGAAAAAATTCTCTTGCACTGGCAAGAGACCGTGTGGGCGTAAAGCCTCTTTATATTGGCCAGTCTGCTGAGGGTATTGTTTACAGTTCGCAATACGACCATATTATCAACCATCCATATCTTAATAAGGAGGATATAAACCCGGGCGCTGTTGGCGCATTCCTTTCTCTTGGCTATATACCAGAAGGCGGGGGAGCTTATTACCAAACAAGCCTTTTATTGCATGGGCATTATTATGTTATTGAGAACGGCAGAATAGAAACGAATAAGTACTACGACTATCCTATTGCGCAAACAGGGGCGCCTGAGAATATTGATGATATTCTATCCTCCTCAGTACAAAGCCAGTTGATAAGTGATGTACCTATCGGTACTTTTATGTCGGGCGGCGTTGATAGTACACTTGTTACTTATTTTGCCAGCAGGAAAACCGCAATCAATTCATTCACCATAGGAGTAAAGGATAATATACTGGATGAATCAGAAACTGCAGGCCAATTCGCAGCCATATTTAAAACCCGGCATCACTGCAGGTATATTTACCCTGCTGACTTGTTGCAACTTATAAAGGATAATACAAAGGCGTTTACTGAACCTTTTGCAGATTTTTCATCGTTGCCGTCATTAATGCTATCCAAATTTGCAAAGGAAAAAGTAACGGTTGCACTGAGCGGAGACGGTGGGGATGAATTATTCTGGGGCTATGCCAGGAACGCTTCAGCATTGAAAAATACCCGATTTTACAATACTTCCAGGCTGGCTCGTAAAATGAAATTATTGCTGGCCAAACTAAATAAACCCTCTGGTTTTACCATATCACGCCACTGGCATGAAAATAATTTTATCTCGTATTATTATCATGCATTATATATTACGGGCGCACTGGCCTGGGTACCCCTAATTTTTAATGAAGATGCAGCCGAAGATGCTTATTACAGCGAAATAAAGAATAAAGCAACCCGGTTAGCAAATACTGAAGATTATATGAATATAGTACGCAAGCTTGAAACGGATATTCATCTTCAGCGTATCTTATTGAAGGTTGATCGCGCCAGCATGTACAATAGCCTTGAAGTAAGGGTACCCCTTTTAAGCAATAAAGTACTTGATGCCAGCGCTGCGCTGTCCTATACTGACTGTATTATTAATGGCCAGGGGAAAATGAACCTAAAACGTTCTCTTATTAATAAAACTAACAACCAATTGGTAATGAAACCAAAAAAAGGCTTTGTAATACCAATGGCAGAATGGATGCGCACCAGCATAAAAAACGATATTACTGAAAAGTTACTGGATATGCCCCAGCACCTTGCAGTGCTGTTTAATAAACAGCAACTATCCCGCTTATTAAAAGAGCACATGGATGGCGCTAATGACTGGAGTTGGTTTATTTGGGCTGCATATTCCCTGGTTAACTGGGATTCCTTTCACCGTAACAGCAAAACCCTGCTATCGTGAAAATTGCCCTGGTAACCATCGTTTTTCCCACCGTAAGTGAAACTTTCATTGCAAATAAAGCATTGTATTTACAAAAACTCGGGCATGAGATAATCGTTTTTTGCAGCACATTTAATAAGCAGCTATTTAGTGCCTTTTTTAAAGATGCTACCAACATAACGGTAGTTACATTTTCAAAAAAACAGTTTGCACAATACGCTTTATTTCACCCTTCATTATTTCTTTCAAAGAAAAAGAGAAATATTGCCATTCACAACGCACGTGCGCATATTATAAATGGCTATAAGCCTGCTGTTGTTCATATTGAATTTTCCGGGCTTGGAATTTTATTTCTGCCTGTGTTAAATCGCTTACATGCAAAAAAAGTAGTTAGTTGCCGTGGTTCTGCAGAAAAGGTAAAACTTTTAATATCCGGGGAAAGAAAAACAAATACAAAGGCTTTATTTGATTTGGTAGATGCAATACATTGTGTATCGCTTGATATGCAGAAAACGGTAAAGCCATACTGCACTGATACATCGAAGCTATTTATTAACTTTCCGTCAGTTAATGCAAAAATATTTAATCGCTCTGCGGTTTATACGCAATCCACGCCTGTACAAATTCTAAGCATAGGCCGGCTAACATTTCAGAAGGGTTATTTTACGGGACTCCAGGCTATAAAGCTTTTGCAAAAGAAATATGACTTTACTGATTTTACCTGGACCATAATTGGTGATGGCCCCCAGAAAGAAGAAATTGTATTTCATATTCATCAAATGGCACTGGAAAATAATGTGGTGCTTGCCGGCCCAAAAAGCCGGGATGAAGTGATTGCTGCTTATACCAGCGCTTCAATATTTTTCCTTCCAAGTGTTTATGAAGGTATTGCCAATGTGGCTCTAGAAGCTATGAGTATGGAGTTGCCCGTTGTTGCTACAAAAAGCGGCGGCATGGATGAAGTGATTACACACAACCTCAACGGCATGCTTGCTGATGTGTATGATGCAGAAACGCTGGCTGCCTGCCTTTTTGATTTAATAACAAACGGGCAAAAAAGCAGGCTATTGGGTATTGAAGCGAGGAAAAGAATACTTAGTGAGTTTACTCTTGAGAAGCAAGCTGGTATTTTTGAAGACTATTATAAAAAAATAACAGGAATATAAATTTGCTTTTTAGTTTTATAAGATATACCCAGCCCGGTTGGCAGTTTAATATTATACCACGCACTAATAAGGAGTTTGCATCCTGCTACATTAATGAAAAAGAAAATATTGCCGAACTTTTGGACAAAGGCTTTGAAACCTATTCGGCACAATTAGCAGATGCCGGCTATAACTTGTGCATAAGAGGTAAATTATTACAATCATCCGTGGCTGATATT
>DASZUX010000020.1:0-5273 GCA_035547455.1 Chitinophagaceae bacterium | reverse complement strand
ACTGGTATATTTAACAGTAAGTGTTTTATCATCATACGGCACGTTAAAAACCTGCCCGCCAGAGTAATAACGGTTGTGCTTAATAAAGGCGTAATAAATTCCCAGGCCGCCTTTGTCGCCTGCTGTAACTGCTGCGCCGATGACCTGCTTATCATCGTTAAGCTTTATAAGCTGCATGCCGGTTGCCGCCGCAGCCTTACGTTTAAACCTGCCGGTTTTCACGTAAGCATATACCTCTTTATATGCAGAGCCCACCAGCAGCGATGCTTCTTCGCCCGGGTGAAGTACTGTTTTGCTGGCGGCTGTAAAATTATTGTCCTTAGCCGGTAGTGCATTACTCCCCGCATCATATACTTCTGTATAAGCTGTGTCTGTTATTATATGGCCTGTCTTGTCTTTAGCACTTGCCTCAATCATGTACCAGCCGGGTTGCAGTTGGGTATGGGGTATGCTGAAGGCAGTGCTGCCGCCTGTTAGCAGCGAGTCATTAATAACGGCCGCACCGTGCTGCCATGTGTGTTTATTGCTTTCATTTTGATATTCATCATAGGGAAAGGCTTTTATAAACGCATCTTCCGTCATCACATAGGTATCAGGTCTTTCCCAGTATCTTTCCCGCACAACCCTGCCCGGTACCTGTAACGGATATATTTTTAGATGCACCAACGCCACAACAGTTTTACCGGAAAGGTTTTGCACAGTTACAGGTATTTCAGGCACACTGTTTTTTTCTGCAATTGCAGGCGCGTCAAGTTTAACAATTGCTGATGTGTAGCCTGCAGCAAAGGCGGCCTGGGCCTCCCTGGTTTCGCCGCCTGCATCGGTAACGGAAACACTTATGTCAAAATCGAAAACAGGGTTGCCTGTACTATCCATTGTTTCATCTGCCAGCGCCGGGAACTGTATGCTAAACCTGCCGTCTCCGCCTGTTGTAACAGCACCTTCTGCTATTTGCCGGCTGTTATTGTTTTGGGGGTGTCGGTTATAATTCCAGTCATATACCTTATATCTTGTTTTTCTTGTTACGTTGTATTTAACGGTGGCGCCGTTTAAATAATTGCCGGCAAAGGCTTGTGCAAAACCGGTTACGGTTACGGTATCTTTTAACCGGTAAGCATCTCCCAGTGTGTCAAGCTGCACATAAAAGGTTGGGCGTTTATATTCTTCTACCCTGAAGTATTGCCGCCCTTCTATTTCTTTAACCGCAATTGAGAATGAGCCTGTAAGGCCATGAGCAGGAAGCGTAAAACTTCCTGCCACTGACCCGTATGTATTTACAGGCAGCCTTGCAGAGTCAATATTTTCTTCATTTACATTAATCAGGTAAAATGTAAGGCTATCTTTTGCAAGGTATAGCTTGGACAGGCCGGTAACAGCATCTTTCGTAACGGCTATGGCTTTGAATAATACTTTCTGACCGGGCCTGTAAATACCCCTGTCTGTGTACAGGCTTGCCCGCGCATTATTCTTCTCAAAGGTGGCTGGTGCAAGGGATGGAGCATTAGTGATACTGTTGTAATAAATGGTGTTATTACCTGTACTTTCCAGTACATCAGCGCCGTCGGTTAAAGTGATGCTTATGCTGCCGTAGGCAAATTTTTTGGTTTTGCTGTCCAGAGAAAAATATCCCTGTTTATTAGTGGTTCCGCTGTACAGCAGCATATCTTCCCACTTCATGGAATTTGTATTGTAATAATGGATGGCCGCTTTTACTTTAACACCAGGCAGGGGTTGGCCGCCTTCCCTGTCAAGTACATAATAATTGTTGCCGTTATGTATGTAAGCCAGGTGCGATACTGCTATGTCCTGTGTCAGCAACCGTGTAGTACTATCACCGGCAAAGTTTTTGCCACTGGCGGCAAACAATACATACCGGCCCGCAGGTAATGCATCCATTTTTATTTCAACACTGTGCTGCCTGTAATCAGTTACGTGTGGCAACGGCTGTGCAAAATATTTGCTGTAAGGCAATTTGGCCAGACTTGCCCAAAAGGCACTGTCGTTGCTTTTGTTCAAATTTGCTACTGCGCTTTTGCTTAATATTCTCCCGTACAGTGTGTCAACGTTTTTATATGTCACAAGCACCCTGAAGGGGGTTCCCGGCATATTTACTGCTTCTGCTTTTGTGCTCAACTGTTTTGCATCTATTTGCTGTAATAACGCCTGCATGTTTGCCTTGCCCTCACTTTCCCCGGGCTGTATTGCAAGCCTTTGTATAAGTTGCTGCCTTATATTTACCAAATCATAATGGTGGGTGGTATCGCCAAAGGGGTTGTATTTATCTGCCCCGTCATACTGCAGCTTAAGCAGCAGGTACCATGCCTGCGCTGCATGGGGATGTGCGGGATACTTTTCCGTAACAGCACTAAGGGCTTTTTTATAATACACTGTTTTATTGCTGAAGGCTGCATTATTGTACACCCAGGCAATCCTGTTAATATCTGCATCAAGCAGCGCCGCAGTATCACCGGCTGCTATATGAAATTGCAAAATTTGCTGGTAAAGTTTTATTGTTTTAAACAAGAAGGAAGATGTATCTGCAGTATTGAACCTGGTTCCTGCAAAAACAATTGCTGGTGCAAGCGTGTTGGTATCATTTAAAGCAAATGCATTCTGCAGTTTTGTTTGTTTATCATTATCATTAGTATAAAATTCAATAGCCATATTCGCCAGCAGGTCGTACATAGAAGGGCGAAGATGTTCCGTATTAAATCCATCAATAACCACTGCCCCATACTGTTCCACCGGCGTTTGCTGCAATACCCCCGCAGGCTTTAATGCCTGGTTGTACAGCGAATCAATAGCCGTTAAAAAATCAGCTGCGCTCCATGTTTCAATGTTTTCTTTGGTATAGCCTTTGGTATTACTCCTGTACCGTATCTGCCAGTAAACGTCGTTAAAATAACTATGTAATACTGCGGCTGCCAGGGCCTGTAAAACAGATTTTTGCAATACGTTTGTGGCTGCGCTAATCTCTTTGCTCAAAACATTCATTGTGCTGTCTATGCCGGTTTCTGTATTTTTTTCCTGCAAGCTCAACCTGTACAATAATGCCCTTATAACTTGCGGGTCTAGCTTTTTTTGCTTTGCCTCCCTGTAAATCCCATTCACTTTTGCCAGCGCTGTTTTGGGTTTATCAGCAGTTACAATAAGCGAATCAATAATGTGCCACTGTTTTGCAAATGCGGTATCTGTATTTTGTGCATGTATCACATGGCTTGCAAACAAAGTAAAAAATATGAAGGGCAACAGGTGTTTCATGTGCATAGTGTTTATAAGGCAAAGTAAAACCATTCGCAATAAACAGATGCAGAATGGGGCTACATTTCATACGCACGATATTATTTTTTTAAATTATTTCACAGGTGCAAAAAAAACCTCCCGCAACAGCAGGAGGTTTTACCAAATGCTAAACCAAATCTTAAAACCAAACGCTAAAACCGAATATTAGTATCTTATAGCAACACGCCTGTCGGTATGTATATCTTTCATGTCAAAGGCAAGATCCCTGCGGTCTTCTGCCAGTATCCTGTATAACTTTTGCAGGCCGGCCCGGTCTTTATGGTATTCTGTCATATTACGAAATCTCAGGTCACGGCTTATTTCTGCTTTCTTTGCCTCAATGCGGCGCAGGTCGTAGTTAATGTTGGCCTGGTCATGCTGTATATCACGCACTTTGCTGTGCACATCTTTTGTTATTACCACTTTATGATTGTTTTTTACATATACAGTTTTATGATATTGTGCAAAGGTGTTACCTGCTATCATTATACCGAACATAGTGAATGCGCTGAGTAAAATTTTCTTTTTCATACATTTAATTTTTTAGTGTTTTAAAATGCTCTTGTAGTAATAAGATGGCAGTACGCATTTGTGGTTTAAATACAAAGCGTTATACGATTGTTAATACCATATTGGAAATTAAATGCACATACGCGCGGGCTGCGAAAGCAGGCAAGGGAGTTGAAGGCATTATTCTGTTAAGGGTGGGTTAAGCGCTTTCCTCCCTTCCATTATCCTGGTAATAAGCATGGCGGCAGCCGTATCTCCCGTAGCATTTAATATCGTGGCAAAGGGGTCCACCAAAGTTCCTATTATCATTACGGCGGGTACTGCTTCAGGCGGAAAACCGTACGCGGAAATAACAAGTAATTCACCCACATAACCGCCATTGGGTATACCACCTTCAACAATACTTACTACAACACTTATGGCCAGTGCTATGCCGATAGTATCAATACCAGAAAGCGGTTTGTGAAACATGGCAAACACCGTTACTATTTTGGTAACAGATGATATGGCTGACCCATCTTTATGCAGCGGCGCACCCAGCGGAATAACAAGGCTGCTTATATAACCGGGGATACCCATTTTTTTTGCTGCCTCAAGGTTGGCTGGTATGGTAGCTATGCTGCTGCAGGTGCCGATGGCCGTTGCTGACGGAACGATATTATTTTTCCAGTATGTTTTTACAGCTTTCGCGCCGCCTGCAATAAACGCGTACAGGCTAAAGAAAACCACGAAGTAGAAAATGCCCACGCCATGATATAATAACATGGCCTGTGCATACGTGTGGAATAACTGGGTGCCTATGGTGCCCACCTGGTAGGCAAAATAGGCGCCTAAGCCAAACGGCGCCACCTTCATAATAATAAGCAGGAGTTTTGTAAATACCTCGTTGGCCGAATTAAGAAATTCGCGGAAGGGCCTGCCTTTCTCGCCTGCGTTTAGCGCAGAGAAGCCGATTAACACTGAAAAAATGATTAACGCAAGCATGCTTTTGCGGGAAAGTAACTGGAAAAAATCATCTGTAGTAAGCAACTGTGTAACCTGGTCGCCGATGCCCGGTTTTTGCAGGCTGGTATCAAAACCCGGGCCTGAAGCCATTTGCTGCTGAACAGGATATATCCATGCAACTACCAGCGTAAGAAACGCTGATAGCAATTCAGTGCCTATAAACACTAAAAAAATGACCGTTATAAGCCTGCCAAAATTTTGAGAACGCTGAATATTGGCAATAGCTGATGCTACTGCAAAAAAAACAAGCGGCACCACGGCAGTAAACAAAAGGTTTATAAAAATGCTGCCTATTGGTTTTATTACAACTACTTTATCCTTAAAAATTATACCTGCTATGCTGCCTGCAGCCAGGCCGCATATAAGCAGTAAAATATTGCCGTAATAATGCAGGAACCCTTTTTTATCCGTTGCCATAATAAACGGGAAAGATAAAACAAATGCCGTTAAATACTGCCGTTTTATACCGGCAGTTT
>DASZUX010000019.1:0-5969 GCA_035547455.1 Chitinophagaceae bacterium | reverse complement strand
TGGGTTGATGTAAAACCAGGTCGCGAAGCGGATGGCAAAATAGAAGTGTATGGCAACCTTAATGTAAACGACACTATACTGGCGGAACCTTCTGATGAAATAAGGAACGGAGCTGAAATAAAAGAAGTCCAGGTAAAACAGTAAGCACTGAAGGCAGGCGGCTATTTTTACTTTATAAAAACAAATCAACCTGCAAATCATTACCGGGTACAACACTGTAGCCGGATAAATCAGTTATTCCTTCTGCTTTTAATACATCCTCGTCAATAAAATTATTGCCGGTGCATTCTGCGGGTGTTTTGCCGAGTATAAAAAAAGCAGCATCAGCAATAATGTCTGTGGTGCGGCTTCTATTAATCAATGCCTGGCCACCCAAAAGATTTTTAACAGCAGCAGTGGCAATGGTGGTACGCGGCCATAATGTATTACTTGCAATGCCATATTGCTTAAACTCAGCAGCCCAGCCTAAGGCAAGCATGCTCATATTAAACTTTGTAATTGTATAAGCCACATACGCACCCAACCATTTCGGCTGCAGGCTTATGGGTGGGGAGAGCGTAAGAATATGTGCATGCCCGGACTTTTTAAGCCATGGCAGGCAATGCTTTGTAACTAAAAAAGTACCGCGCACATTAACGCTGTGCATCAGGTCAAAGCGTTTAGCTTCAGTTTGCTCTGTATTGGTAAGCTGTATGGCAGAGGCGTTATTAATAACCATATCAATACCGCCAAATCTTTCGGCGCCTTTTGCAACAGCAGCTATAACCTGCTCTTCAAAACGTATATCGGTTTGCACGGCAAGGGCTTTGCCACCCACAGCTTCTATTTCAGAAGCTGCGGAGTAAATGGTACCCCCAAGGCGCGGGTCTTCTTCGGTACTTTTGGCGGCAATTACAATATTGGCGCCTGCCGCAGCCAGTTTAAGCGCAATAGCCTTGCCAATACCCCGGCTTGCACCCGTTATAAAAACTGTTTTGTTGGTAAACATTTTTCTTTAAAAATTGCAGGTGAAGAAAATTTTAAATACCAGAATCCGGGGCGGGTTTCAAATACCGCGCAATAAAAGCCAAACATTCAACGGGCAAATCTGTTTTACCAACCCAAAAAGTCCTTTATCACGTCTTCCGTTTCGCGGCAGGCAGTTTGCAGGTTATCGTTTACAATCACTTTGTCAAAATGGTTAATAAAAGAAAGTTCCAGTTCAGCCTTGCTTAACCTGGTCTGTATGCTCTCCAGCGAATCTGTTTGCCGTCGCTCCAGCCTTCTCTTTAACTCTTCTAACGACGGGGGTTTTATAAAAATTAAAAGACAGGTACCGGGATATTTTTGTTCCACATGTATAGCTCCCTGTACATCAATGTCCAGCACAGGCACTTTGCCCACATCCCAAATGCGCTGTAACTCGCTTTTAAGCGTACCGTAGTATTTGCCTTCGTACACCATTTCCCATTCCACAAATGCATCCTCGGCAATTTTTTGTTTAAAGACTTCTTCAGAAATGAAATGATAATCAACACCGTCTGCCTCGCCTGTCCTGGGTTGCCTTGTGGCCGCAGAAATGGAGAAAGTAAGTTTGGGATATTTTTCCAGCAGGTATTTGGTGATGGACGTTTTGCCCGCCCCTGATGGCGCTGTTATAATTATAAGCTTTCCGGTAGCCATGTGCAAATAAAGCAACTTAACCGCTTACTGCAAATAAAAATAAGCGGCATTGTTTAACATATCTCATCATCGCGCCCTTATTGCTCCCACCGCACTTTTTGCCTGGCAGGCATCCGTCGTCCCTCTTTTGCCGGTTCGTCGGTATAGCCCATATACAACAGGCCAATCATCACATCTTGTTCACCCAGGCCCAAAAAATTCTTCATTGCCGGGTGAAGTACCGCCCCGCCGGTACTCCATAACACGGCTATGCCCAGGGCCTCCGCGCCTAACAAAATGTTTTGTACCGCCGCCGCAGCGGCGCAAATTTCTTCAAGCTGTGTAATATTAGGGTTATTACCGCGCTGCATGTACACGGCAATAATGTGCGAGGCTTTATCCCCGTTATGCTTTTGCTTTTCGTATTTGGCAGGGTTAAATTTATCCCCTGGTGTAATTTGCCTAAATAACTCAGCATGCCGGTGGCAAAACTGTTCAACCCCGTTACCACTGTACACAATAAAGCGCCACGGCTCAGTAAAACCATGCGTAGGCGCCCAATTGGCCAGTTCCAGCAATTGCTCTATAGTGACATCGTCAATCTTTTTGCCGTTCAGCACCGCAGGCTTTGTGCTGCGGCGGTTTTTGATAATGTGCTCCAGTATGTAAAATTGTTCATTCATCTGCATTCTTTTACATGGCCTGCGGCCCGGCACTAAAGCGGGCATTTTGGTTTCAGCAGTTTAGCCGGGCTTAATAACTTATTAACCAATAACTCAATGACTTCTTTTCTCAATCCTGTCGTAAAAGCCACCGAAATTGTTTTGCCTTACCCCCTCTTCCTTAAAAAACTTGCCTGGAAAACCAAGGTCTATTTCACTCACTTTATTCAACCGTCCCATGTCTTCCGCAGGAATCACCAGGTCACACATTTTAAGATTATCCTCAAGCTGGCTTAGTTTGGTTGCACCCACAATGGGTATGCAGTTAAAACCCTGCTGGCGTGTCCATTGCAGGGCAACATGGCTTGCTTCTGCCCCCAGTTTTTCCGCTACAGCCATCACTTCACGTGTAACGGTAATAGCATAATCGTTCCTGCGGTTGCTTTCTGCTTTAATCCTGCCGGTATCGCCTTTTAAATATTTGCCGGTAAGTGCCCCGCCTGCTAACGGCGCCCAGGGGGTAACCGTCATTCCGTAATGGTTGGCCATAGGCAGCAGGTCGCGCTCGGGGGTACGCTGCAGCAGGCTGTATTCTACCTGCAATGCAACAAACTGGCTCCAGCCCATCAGCTCAGCAAGCGTGTTGCCCTTGCTAACAATCCATGCCGGGGTATCGCTTATCGCGGCATAATTCACTTTACCCTGCCGTACCAGGTCGTCAATGCCACGCAGCACTTCGTCAACAGGTGCCAGGTCATCCCATATATGCAGGTAGAGAATGTCAATAAAATCAGTTTGCAGGCGTTTAAGGCTTGCCTCCACGCTGCGCATCATATTTTTACGGTTATTGCCGCTGGCATTTGGGTTGGTGATATTATCGCGCAGCGAGTACTTTGTGGCAATAACAAAATAATCACGGTCGCGCGGGCTAACAAACTCACCAATTATTTTTTCGCTTGTACCCAGCTTGTAAATGTTGGCAGTGTCTAAAAAATTACCGCCTGCATTGGCAAAAGCCTCCATAATGGCAAAGCTGGCCGCTTTGTCGGCACCCCAGCCAGCCTCCGTACCAAAGCCCATAGTGCCAAGGCATAGTTCTGATACTTTAAGGCCGCTGCGTCCCAATAACTTGTATTTCATAATATTTTATTTTACAGGTTGCAGTTCGCAAAGGTAGGCAAGCAGGTTTGTACACCGGGTGGCCTGCCCGTTAAGTTTGCCAATCATTTCGTATTGCGTAAAAAGTTGGACCCATATAAAAAAAATAGCGCACATTTACCGCCTAAACCTACTATATGCGCACATTTACCCTATTACCCTTATGCCTGCTTATGGCATTTACCTGTTTTGCAGGCACCAGCCCTAAAAAGAAACCCGCAGGCCAAAATAAGGAAGAAGACTCCATTGCGGCAGCAGGGGTTGCTTTTTTACAGTTTGCCGACTCAGTAAACAAGGCACTTAAATACGAAACCGGCAAGGTATCATTACCATCCTGCAATGCAGCGCTGAATATACCCGCAGGTTTTAAGTTTTTAAATGCAGCCCAAAGCCAGTTTGTATTGCACGACGTATGGGGCAACCCTTCCGACCCGGAAGTGCTTGGTATGATATGGCCTGAAAACAATACGCCTTTTACCGATACCAGTTATGCCTTTGTGATATCGTACGATAATATCGGGTATGTAAAGGATAACGATGCAAAATCAGAAGACTATGGTAAAATGATGACAGACCTTAAAGCCGGGCAGGGCAAGGAAAATGAGGAACGCACCAAAGAGGGCTACCCCACCATTGAAATTATAGGTTGGGCAGAGCAGCCCTATTACGACGATAAGCAGAAAGTGCTGCACTGGGCACGCGAGTTAAAGTTTGCCAACCACGATGCCAATACCCTTAACTACGAAGTAAGAGTGCTGGGCAGGAAGGGCGTACTGTGCCTTGAAGCGGTGGGCGATATGAACGAGCTGCCGCTGGTAAACAATGATATAAATGCAGTGCTGGGCATGGCATCGTTTACACCGGGCAACAGGTACAGCGACTATAACTCAGGCACCGACAAGGTAGCCGAATACACCGTAGGCGGCCTTGTAGCAGGCGCCATACTAACCAAGGTGGGCTTTTGGGCTATACTGCTGAAATTTGCCAAAATTATTATAGCCGGTATTATTGCAGCTTTTTACGGTGTGCGCAAATGGCTTACCGGCCGTGACCGCAAACGGGATGAAGGAAGCGGCGTAGCGTAAAGGAGGATTATTAGTCTTTGGGTTGACGCAGGCAGGAATAAGTTCGCAGGCTGTGGGGAAATTGGAGAATAGACTGCTCTATAACGGAAAAGAGTTGCAGCATAAAGAATTTAGTGATGGCAGTGGGTTAGAGACTTATACTACGCAATTTAGGATGTTAGACCCGCAACTCGGCAGATGGTGGCAGATAGACCCGAAATGTGAAATAGATATTAATCCTGACGCACAAGATAACGAGGATGCAGAAAATGAAGCTGAAGTTGGTGGCCTTGAAAGCATGTCGCCTTACACTTCGATGGGCAACGACCCCATTTTGCATAACGACCCAGATGGGGATTTGTTTGGACTCGATAACTTAATCGGCGGAATAATAGGAGCGGTTGTAGATTACGCTACTCAGGTCGCTACCAACTATGTAAGCGGGTCGGATCATCCATGGACTAATCATATTAATTTGACATCCATAGGAACTTCCTTTGTTTCTGGTGTAATTACTGATGGCGGAAGTGCTGTTAAAGCAGCGGTAAAAGTAGGTGCGGCACTGGTTAATAATACAGTTAAGGTAGAAACCAGCAATAAAGGGTTGAAAGTAACAGTAGACAAAAACCCACTTAATGTTGTTAAAATGCAGCAATAGACTTAGCTGTGGATGCGGGCGCTAATAAGGTAGTAAAATTGGCTGGTAAAGGATTGGCAAAAGTTGTAGTGACTGGCAAAACAATAGCAAAAGAAGTGAAACAGGTAATAAAGGAATCCGGGGGTAAGATTACGCGAGCGACAAATGTAGCAGTAAAAGAAGGAGCCAAAAAAACTATTGAAGCTGCAAAGACTGTCGCAGAAAGTTCTGTTAAAGCGGCGATAGCAGATAAGGTAGATGCAGTAAAAGAATCTATAAAACCAGCAGCCCAATGAAAAGAATAAAACTTAAAGAAATTATTGCTATTTTAATTGTGCTATTTTGCGCTGGCTACATTTTTAAAAATGTTTTTATTCACCTTCTGACTAACTATTATTTGAAAAAAGGGGGAGTTCATGTTAGGGCGGTAATTATTGATAAAAAGAACTTTATAGGAACTCACAACGTTGGTGATGAATTTACATATTCTTATCGGTTTTCCGTAAATGGTGATGCCTTTGAAAATAACTCTAACGATGAAAAATTAAAGGTCGGCGACAGCATCGAAGTCGAATATGTAAAAGACTGGCCAAGCTTAAACAGGCCCATTAAACAGGCTGATAAATAATTCTTTCCCCTTCGTTGCAGGAAGATAGCTATTATCCATTCGGCTTGGTGATGAGTGGAATATCTTCGCAGAGTGCAGGTAAGTTAGAGAACCTTAAGAAGTACAATAAGGGTAGTGAATTACAACACAAAGAGTTTAGTGACGGCAGCGGGCTGGAAACCTACACTACTCAGTTCAGG
>DASZUX010000018.1:0-6784 GCA_035547455.1 Chitinophagaceae bacterium | reverse complement strand
CCCATACAACCCTTGTTTGGTTACCGGGTACAGCATTGGTTTCCATAAAAGAAGCGGCGACACCCTGGAAGGGTTTTATAAACCGTATCTCGTAATCTACCCTTTTATTTTCTACCACTTTTTTAATTTCCTGCTCACCTTTACCAGCCTGCTTATTATCACTTTCCCATTTCATGATAAAACCTGGTTCGGCATCTGTACCGGAGTATTCTTTCCGTGC
Organism: Chitinophagaceae bacterium; assembly: GCA_035547455.1. GTDB lineage: Bacteria > Bacteroidota > Bacteroidia > Chitinophagales > Chitinophagaceae > JABDFW01. The sequence goes on along the minus strand of DASZUX010000018.1, from coordinate 6,564 downwards.
ATTCGGATCCATCATCCACCACTTGTTATAGTAGTTTTGATTGATTGAAAATTTTACATAGTCAAAAACTGCCGGCAGCGGCTTATCGATTATAATTTCTTTTTGCACGGTGTATTCAGCGCTGGTAAAAGCTGCAGAAAGTAATATTACCAGTATTACTGCACCAATAACAATAAGAATAATTTGAAGAATACTCATAGCAATTTATTTATGGGGTTATGAATAAAAAGCTAAGCAAGGGCAGCATTGTTATGCTGTTTTGGCTGCGTTTTCGCACTTTCAAGTCTTTTTCCCAAAAAGTATGGCACAAGCATAAAAGCAAACATCAGCAATGGCAATACAATCAAAAACAAGTTGTCGCCTGCAAATGCGCGCGACGCGAAAGCACCAATAAAGTTAAAGGCAAAACCTGCATACGCCCACTCCCGCAGGGTATTAAATTTTGTTTGTAAAATACCCGCGACACCCAATATTTTGGCAGAGCCCAATATTTGCATAACATATACCGGGTAGCCAAGTTGGGTAATGCTTTGCACGCCGTGAGGTTCTTTGGTAATGCCGCCAAAACCATCAAAAAGCTGGAAGGCTGCAAACAGGACCGCAAACACCCAGTAAATGGTTTTTGTAGTTTTGGGTTTCATCATTGCTTGTTTTTGTGTTCCTCATAATTAAACATCCAGCGAATGCCGAATTTATCTTCCAGTACGCCAAAAATGCCGCCCCAAAACTGTTTTTTAAGGCTGTCAATTACCTTACCGCCTTCAGACAGTTTTTCAAAAAAATTATTGATTTCTTCTTCGCTGCTGCAATTAACGGAAAGTGCAATATTATTGCCCTTTACATAATCGCCGGGTGTTGACATGTCGGTAGCCATAAGCACCAGCGACTCTTTTACAAGGCTTGAGTGCATAATTTGCCCGTGTATGGCTTCAGGGCATTGTGCTGCCATAGGAGAGGAACCTACCGTCATTAAGTTTAATTCCCCGCCGATGCAGCTTTTGTAAAATTCCATTGCTTCGCGGGCCTGGCCCTGGAAACCGATGTAAGCGTTAATAGTCGTCATGCTGAAAAATTTTAGTGATTTAAAATTGCATAACAAAAGTACCCAGCTGAAATGTAACCAAAGGGGTGCGTGTACGCCAACTTGAGGCGGTAATTGCGACATACATAAAGGAAATAAAGAATAATTATTTATATCGAATACGAATTAATATTTATTTTATTATTACGATATTGATGTTTTATTTTGCTGTAATAAAAATCACTTTTATGGCAGTATTTTTTATTGACAGGTTTATAATGCCTGCAGCTTCAAGAGCTGCATTTATGGAGCGTGCTACCATTAACAGGAATATTATAAAAATTTTACCAGGCTTTATAGAAGACAATTTTTACGAAACCCAAACTGGTGATGAGTATCGCGTAGTAACTGTTGCTGTTTGGAAGAATGAAGAAGCTGTTGCCAATGCCAAAAGCGTAGTACTTGAAACCTACCGCCAGCAAGGGTTTGATATGCCCGCCATGCTTAAGCGCCTAAACATACAGGTTGAGCGTGGGGTGTACAGCAGGATGGAAAAGTTAGCAGGGCAGCAGTGAATAGCTAATACGCCCGGGATCTTTATTTTTTTGAGCCTTATGGGTGTGAAAAGCTTTCCATATCCGGCTTGGTATAGTTAAAATAAAAACCGCCCCAGCTTATTATGCTGAAACGGCCTTTTCATTTATAACCAATCATAATAAACGTTATGCCATAAGCAGGCTTTTGGCGTATTCAAAGCATTTTTTAGTTTCGGCTACCGCATCACTACCTGCAGGTATATCATATTCAAGCTCAATAGTGCCTGGTATTTTATACTTTTTGTCTTTCAAAAGGGTAAGTATTTCCTTTAAGGGGGTATCACCCTGGCCCCATGGCATATTGGCCCCGCCGTTGGCTTTTGTTTTCCTGTCCTTAAGATGCATACTGGTAATACGGTCATGTTTTGCTTCAATTAAAGCCAGCAGCGTTTCTTTAGTATTGTTGCCACCGGCAGCTATATAATGTCCACAATCAAGGTTCATTGAGTTATATGGCGACTGGCTTAATGCCACATCCCAGGCTGTATCAGTTGCCTGGGTGTGGGCGTGATAGCCAATATATACTTTATGCTTTGCCGCAAGGTCGCCCAGCCTTTGGCTATGTTTAGCATCAGCAGGCAACTCAACTGTTACGGATGTTGCCCCTAATGCCTTTGCAGCTTTTAATGCGTATTCTATTTCAGCATCAGTGTTGTTAGCATTAAGTGCATTGGGTTTAAATGCATAAATACTCACACCTGCCTTATCAAACATTTTCTTTACTTCTTTAAACTTGTCCATTGATGCGGTGGCACGCCAGTCAGCTACCTGTTTCTGGTAGTCGGCTATTTGCTTTTTCTGCTCATCTGTAAGTTTGGGCCGCGGCTGGCCGGGTACAAATGGCGGCATTTTAACAGGGTTAGCCGGTTTGCCTGCGTAGTCTTCAACTGCATCGCCCATTAACTCAGTGGCGCTTAGCCCGCTGTCAACAATATATTTCAAAATTTGGTCGAGGGTACCCGGCATACTGCGGAACGAGTAGGTAATTACCCCAATTTGCACGCCGGCAATTTTTGAGTTGGGTTTGCCTTCAAAAAAGCCTGTTACCGGTGCAGCCAAGCCGGCTTTACCGGCAAGCAGCAGGCCCAATGTAGCTATGGAACCTTTTGTAATAAACTCACGGCGCGTAGTATTGTATTTGATTGATTTGCTGGCAGGCATAACGCTGTTTTTTTTGATGAAGTGATTTATTGCGTTAAATATACGCTTTAGCCCTATTGAAAACAAAACCAGGGCAACGGTTTCGTTGAAACGGCGAAAATTATAGGTGTGGCGCAAAGCCGGTGCGGTGTTGTAACAGGGCATATTTGCATCTTTACCCGTGGCAACCGCCAGGCAGAAAAGTAACAACACATTATGCAACAACTCTAAACCCGAAAAAACATACGCAACATAAAGACTGCCCGCTGCTAAGCCACCTAACAACAAAGCAGTAACGGCTTTTTTAATTTTATTTCATACATTACAAATGTTTTAAAACCAACACTTATGAGCGTACAATGGCAAGGCGTTTTTCCTGCAATTACTACCAAATTTACGGCAACAGGCGATTTAGATATACCCGCCTTTATTAAAGGTATACATGCACAGGTAGATGCCGGGGTGCATGGCATAGTGCTTGGCGGCACCTTAGGCGAAGCAAGCACCTTAACAACAGCAGAGAAAGAGGTGCTTGTTAAAACAACGCTCGAAACTGTAAACGGCAAAGTGCCGGTAATTTTAAATATCGCAGAGGGAGCCACTACCGTTGCCGTGCAGGAAGCCCTGAATGCTGAAAAATGGGGTGCTGCAGGTTTAATGATGCTTCCGCCAATGCGCTATAAGGCCGACGACAGGGAAACGGTTGCTTATTTTAAAACTATTGCAAACGCTACACCGTTACCAATAATGATTTATAATAACCCCATTGACTATAAAATTGAAGTAACGCTTGATATGTTTGCAGAACTGGCGGAATGCCCTACCATACAGGCAGTAAAAGAATCAACAAGAGATATAACGAATGTTACCCGTATGCTTACCCGTTTTGGCAACCGGTACAGCATTTTATGCGGGGTTGATACTATTGCCATGGAGGAATTGCTAATGGGCGCCAGTGGCTGGGTAGCAGGGCTGGTGTGTGCTTTCCCCAGGGAAACAGTGGCTATATATAACCTTGTAAAAGCAGGCCGTATACCCGAGGCGGCTGCAATATACCGCTGGTTTATGCCCCTGCTGGAAATGGACATACACCCAAAACTGGTGCAGTATATAAAACTGTGCGAAGCTGAAGTGGGAGTTGGCACCGAATATGTTCGCCCGCCGAGGCTGCCCCTTATAGGCGATGAACGTGCGCGTATATTGGCTATAATTTACAGGGCGCTTGAAACAAGACGGGCAGATTAGAGATTAATTACGCTTTACCACCCTGAAGCCCTGATTGCTGAACGAGGCATACATATTTACCCTGTTCATAAACAGGCGGGTTTATGGTCATTGGAACAAGCCAGTATTCATGGTATGCTTCACTTTCTATACTGGCAGGCTTGCAATCGTCGTTATCCTGGGCAAAAGCGTAAGTAATAAACAGCAAAAGGGTGCAAAATAATTTTTTTTGCATAAGCAGGGTTTAAATATGGCTTTTTGTGCAATGTAAAAATAATAACAATCCCGGTAAATTAAGAACCTGTAATTACCCTTACCGGTTACCCGAATAAAAAACCGCCCCGGCGCTAAAACCGGGGCGGTTGCAAAATATGTATATACCTATGCCTTATTTGGCGGGTGTAATGGTAATGTTGCGGTATTCAATAGGGCCATGGTCACCCTGCAGTAAAATAGGGCCGGGCTCACCTTCGTTACTGTTTAAGGCACCGCCGGTTATGCCGGGTATTACCTGCCTGGTAATTACCTCGTGGCCGTTCATGGCTACTGTTACTGTTCTGCCAACAAGGGTTATGTCGTAAGACTGCCATTCGCCGGCCGGTTTTGCATATTCCAGCGTATTGGGGGTAAGAAAACCATATACGCCGCCCAGCAGGTGGCTATCGGGCTCCATACCCATGCCGTCTTCTACCTGTACTTCATAACGCCCCCTTAAATAAACGCCGCTGTTGCTGCCTTTAGGATAGCGAAACTCGATATGAAGCTTAAAATCAGTAAAAGTATGATCGGTCATTAAATTAGCACCCGAGTGCGGGCTTTTTAATACACCATTTTCAACCACCCATTGGTTAGTGCCATATTGGGCATGCCAGCCATCCAGGTTGGTACCGTTAAATAACTTTATGGTTTTGCCCCATACCGGCGGTGCACTGCGTTTTAATAACGGTGCACGTACCGCTGTCCAGTTGCTTACTTTGCCCTGCCCGTTTATTAAAGTGCCGGAGAGGCTGTCATGCGTAATTATGTTGCCTTTTACAGTAATATCATTACCACTTTCCCACTGCGGGGGTATGGTAAAGTCAAATGCATTATCAGCGTAATTTACTTTTGCCACTGGACGGGCACTGCCGCCGGCCGCTACAAAACGGCCCACCAGTGTTTTAATGCCAGACATTTCAACTTCCAGCCAGGATGGGTAACTTTTGCCATCGGCAGTGTGAAATGTTATGTCCCAGCGGCCCTCAATAGCAAGCGAGGTATCGTGCTGGGCGTTTGCACTGTTAAAAACAAATGCTGACATAATAAGCGGCGCAAATACGTAAATACACCTAATCAATCTTTTCATACAGGCTAATTTTTCAATTATTTGGGGGGATGAAGCTACTTATAAAACAAATATAAGCGCATAAATTTATAACAGCCAATACAATCGGTGCTTGTTGTTTTAAATATGGTAAGTAGTTGCAGCTTAAAAACCCCTGATTGTTGGGGTAAACTGTGCCAAATCATATATGCCTAACTTCTTTTCAATGCCGGCAACATTGTTCACCATGGTTTCAAATCCATCTTTACCGAACTTTTTCTGTTCGTTTTTTTCAAACTCCTCACCCAGCGAATCGTACTCATGCCGAGAAACAATTTTCCTGAAGGCAGGAAAAAGTACAGTATCCTCTCTTGCTTCATGAGGCCGGTACATTATATTAAAGTTGTTAAGCAGTATTGCAAGTCTTTGTGCATCTGTATTGTTTAAAGATGCGCCTTTTGTAAGCTGCAATACCTGGCTGGTTATAACACGCCCTGCCTGGTGTTGCTGCAGCAGGGTTTGTACAAGATCGGTTAGTTTATTTGCTTTTTTAAACCGTGGGAACAAATAATCTTCCTCCTGTTTTTCGTGGTAATCTTCTACAAAAGTCTGTACAATACCTGCAGCATTGTTTAATGCTTCCATAGCAAAATGATCGTTATTTACCAGGTGTAGCCTGCATGTATCATAAATAAGCAAAATACGGTTAAGTAAGCCATGTTCCTGCATCAGGTCTTCCGGGGGAGATACCTCTTTTTCTTCATCTTTATTGCAGCTATTACAGCCAGCGAAAACTATACCGGCAGTTGCCAATTGCATGCTTTTGCCAATAAATGCCCTGCGGTTTTGTGTTTTTTGTTGCATGTAATATTTTTCCATTTAGTTTTTTGCAGCAGCCCGGCCCTATTAACCTTATAACAAAATGTGTGCAAAAAAATTTAAAGCAAAAAGTTGTGGTTTTATTGAGACACCGGGGCAGTTTTTATATATACCTAAAGTTCATTGACATACTGGCTGAAAAAATTAAAATGGTGACAAAACAAAAATGGAATTTTTTTAAAATTATTTTATGTTTAATATAACTTATTGAAAATCAATTTATTAATAAAATTTACATTCCTCCCCTTTCCTCCTTTTTGGGATCAAGTTAAATTTTAGGGGGATTTTAAGCATAAAGTTTATAGATTCTGTAAAGAAAGAATTCAATATCTCTGACGCCTCTTAATGCGTTTCTAAAGCTTTTGATTTTAGCATTGAAGGATTCTGCTGCTGCATTGGTA
>DASZUX010000017.1:0-2268 GCA_035547455.1 Chitinophagaceae bacterium | reverse complement strand
CCCCTGGGGCACTTTCGGCAAAAGCTGGGAGCTGCAAAAAAGCTACCTGGCAATGACGGCGCCCTATTACAGGCCCGTAAACGCCTTTCCTAAAGCATGGGTAGGCGGTACCAACGGGCTTAAAAGTGCAGAAGTGATATTGGTAAATGCAAAAGACTCAGCCGGGTTACAATCCTACAAAGGAAAGCTGAAAGGTAAAATAATTATTCTTGACCAGGAAAGCCAGTATAACCAAAGCTTTAAGCCGGATGCTACCCGTTATACAGATGAACAACTGGCGCAAATGGAAAATGCAAAGCCGCCTGCCCCGCTTGATACAGCGGCTATGCGCAGGAGAAGAGAGCAGTTTGCAAACCGCAGCCGTAGCGGTGCCTTCAGGGTAGCTTCATTGCTGCGCGAAATGGCAAAAAGCGAAGGCGCAGTTGCTATTTTAAGCGATGTGGCGCGTGGCCATGACGGCACCCTGTTTGTACAGGGCGGTGGTGCTTATAAAATGAAAGACCCTGAAAATTTTACCGATATTGTTATCGGCCTTGAAGATTATAATACCATTGTAAGGCTGCTTAAAGCAAACATACCTGTAAAGCTGGATGCTGATGTTAAAACGAAGTTTTACACTACTGATTCATTAGGCTATAACGTAATAGCAGAGATTCCCGGTACAGACCCCGCTTTAAAGGATGAAGTAGTGATGCTGGGCGCCCACCTTGACTCATGGCAGGGTGCTACCGGCGCAACTGACAATGCAGCCGGCAGCGCAGTAATGCTGGAAGCTATACGCATTTTAAAAGCTACGGGGCTTAAACCTAAAAGAACCATACGCATTGGCCTTTGGAGCGGGGAAGAAGAAGGTTTGCTCGGTTCCAGGGGATACGTAAAGAAAACCTTTGGCGACCCGGCCACTATGAAACTAACTCCCGCGCATGATAAGTTTTCCTCTTACTTTAACATTGATAACGGCACCGGTAAAATACGCGGTATTTACCTGCAGGGCAACGAGGCATGCCGCCATATATTTGAGCAGTGGTTTACACCGTTTAACGACCTTGGAGCAAAAACTATTACCATAAGCAACACGGGCGGTACCGACCACCTTTCGTTTGATGCTGTTGGCCTGCCGGGTTTCCAGTTTATACAAGACCCCATAGAGTACGATACCCGCACGCATCACAGCACCATGGATTCGTATGACCACCTGGTAAGCGCCGATCTTAAGCAAATGGCTACAATAGTGGCCGCCTTTGTGTACGATGCTGCCCAGCGTGCAGAAAAATTACCCCGTAAAGAGTTACCCAAAGCCAACCCTAATGGCAGGGGGTTTTAAGAAATTTAACCTTACTTTTCATCAAAAACGCGCGGCCGTATAGCTGCGCGTTTTTATTACCGTTGGTTGCGGGGGTTATTATAAAATAAGTATCAATACAAGAATTATTATAAGAATGGCGCCAACGGAAAGGTAAACACCGCCGCCCATTGCTTTGGCTTCTTTACGCATGCCTTTTACTTCATGTTTAAGTTCCCTTCTTTCCTCCCGGGTAAGATTAGTTTTATCCATGTGTTTAATCTCTTCCAGCCTGGATTTTATTTGCTGCAGCCGCTCGGTAGCAGCAATCTTATTATCTGTAACTGCATCTGCAGCAAAGCTGCGGGTAGTGCAGGTAAGGCTAAGCATAAGTGCAAAAGCCAGGAAAAAAATGTGTCGTTTCATACGTTAAAACTGTTTAGTTAGTGATTGTGGATTTTTTAACAATCATTATAGCAGATAGCGTACCAAATTACCGGGCCTAACTATTAAAAAGGCAGATTTTCTTAAAAAACAGCAGTTTATTATTGGTTTTCCAGCTCAATTCCAATCTTACGCATTAAAATAGAGGCATTCAGGCTGGTGCAAATACCGGGCTTAAGCTTATAATCAAAATAAAGTTCCTCTTTGGCAACCTGTACATCAAAGTGAAAATTTTCAATTGAAGCAGGAAAAGCTACTTCTAATTTTGCCAGTTCTACGTCATGCGTAGCAACAACTGCCACAGCATTGTGCAAAATAAGTTGCTTAATAAGTGCCGCTGAGCCGGTATGCCGGTCCAGTGAGTTTGTTCCCCTCAATATCTCGTCCAGCAAAATAAATACCTTTTCCTGCGCATTTACTGCATCAATTATTGATTTTAATTTTTTTAGCTCCGCATAAAATGTTGAAGTATTCTCGGCAAGGTTGTCCGCAATGCGCATGCTGCTCATTAAAGTTATAACTGATACTGTAAATGCGGTTGC
>DASZUX010000016.1:0-4442 GCA_035547455.1 Chitinophagaceae bacterium | reverse complement strand
GCGTTTTTCTTCCAGCAGCTCTCTCAACTCTTCAAAAGTTACTTCAAGCACTTCAATATCCTCATTTTCATCAAGCGCCTGCTCCTGCACTTTATGGCCGCCGGTAGCAATAAACATGTGCATAAGGTTATTATTGGTGGAAGGGTTGGCCGATGTTTTACCGAGGTAATGAACGGATTCAAACGAATACCCGGTTTCTTCAAGCAACTCGCGCCGTATGCCATCTTCATACGTGGCGTCTGCTCCGTCAATACATCCGCCGGGCAATTCAATACACTCTTCTCCCAGCGCATGCCTGTATTGCCTTATCATCAGCACCTTACCATCTTCTGTTACTGCAAGTGCAGTTGCCCATTCAGGAAACTCAAGCACATAGTAATTATCTACAATCTTACCATCTGGTTTTTCGCAAGTATCCCGCCGTGCGGTAAACCAGTTGTCCCTAAAAACATACTCTGATGAAAGCGTTTTCCATTTCATGCCTGTGTCTTATATTATGATAGAATATTATTGTATAAAACATTCCTGCCGAACGAATGTTCGCAGCCATGCACGCAAAAGCATTTATGGTTATTGTATTAAACACTACCTGCTATTGCAGTGTTGTTACCACCCCATTCTTTCCCTAAGGGCAGTTATATGCCTTACATGATGTTTGCCGTGCCAGGCATACATTCCCAGCAAATGCCAGAGTGTCATTTCACGTTTATGCTCCGGGTGGTAAACGGTACGCAGCCACTGTTCATCCGTAAGGCTTTTAATAGCCGCCACCCATCGCTGGTGCAGGGCATGTAAAAGAGTAACAGATATATTAACAGGTAAAATGTCAACATCAGCAAGGTTAGCCCAGGCCTTTTCTTCATAAGGTTTTATAGGCGGGTTATGTTCAGTAAGGCCAAGTTTAAACCTTATATAGGCATTTATATGGCTGTCTGCTATGTGATGTACCAGTTGCTGTACCCTCCAGCCGCCTTCGCGGTAAGGTGTTTCTAACTGGTGTTTGTCTAAATTTTCAATTGCAAGTTCCAGCTCATTAGGCAAAAAGATAAGGTCTGCCAGCCATTGTTCTTTTTGCTCCTTTGAAAAAGGCTTAGCCTCAAACTTACCAATGGGGTACTGAAGATTTTCTGACATAAGGGAATGCTTTATTTTTTTGGGTATGCTAGTCTTCTCTCAACTGTTTACCCGTTAAATGAATAAAAACATCTTCCAGGTTTGCCTTTTTTACCTCTTTCTGCCTTTCAAAACCGCCTGCCACAAGGTCGTCAATCAATTGGTCGGGGGAGGCCAGTGAAATTATAATACCCGAGTCAATAATGGCCACCCTGTCACACAAGATTTCAGCCTCCTCCATGTAATGTGTTGTGATAATTACAGTGGTTCCTTTAGCACGTATTTCCCGTACCAGGTCCCAAAGGTTTCGCCGCGCCTGCGGGTCGAGCCCTGTTGTCGGCTCATCAAGAAAAATTATTTTAGGGGTATTAATAAGTGTCGTAGCAATGGAAAAACGTTGTTTCTGCCCGCCGCTAAGTTCTTTAAACTTGCTTTTGGCTTTATCAGTAAGGTTAACCGTTTCCAGTAACTGGTGGGCATCAATTTTTTTATTGTAAAGGCCGGCAAACAAATGCAACAATTCTACCAGGTTTAAATTTGGGTAATACCCGGAGGTTTGCAATTGTACGCCAATAATCTTTTTAATCTCGTTGGGCTGTTTGTCCAGGTCAATACCGTCAACAGTAACCTGCCCGCTTGTTTTATCACGCAACGTTTCAATAATTTCAAGCGTTGTTGACTTTCCTGCACCATTAGGCCCCAGCAAGCCAAATATCTCACCTTCATACACCTCGAAGCTTATCCCTTTTACGGCATCAAGCTTTCCATACCTTTTTACAAGATCCTTTACTGATATAATTATTTTTTTCATAACCGCTATTAGGCTATAAAGATAATTGCATTTTTACATCTGCAGTAACAAAGGGGCTATCAGTAACAGCAATATGCTCAAAACCATGCTTCAGGTACATATTAATGGCAGCCTGCAGCTTACTGTTTGAATATAAAATAATTTTTTCCGCCTTTAAAAGCCTGGCCTTAGCAAGGCAATGTTCAAGCAGCATTGTACCAATACCACTACCCCTCATACCAGGTGTAACAGCCATTTTAATCAACTCATAGGTTTGGTTATACATTTTTGCAAGTGCAGCAGTACCTGCAATACTATTATCAAACCTTGCTAAAAAAATACTGCCACCACCTGTAATAATGGCCATAGGGTTATCAAGCACTTCGTAATCATGTTTTTCCGCCAACCCATATTTCTCCAGCCACTCCAGGTTCAGTTGTCTGAAATCATTGTGATACCTGTCTTCGTAATTTATTATTTCAATCATTATTACGGCTTTTACACCAGCATTTTGCTGCAATTTAGCCGTTATGCAGCAGAAAAAATTTGTTGTAATGCCCACGGGTTATTAAAAATACCGCAATGGTAAAATGAAGCTATTTCCGTACAAAAATCTGTGTAAAATAAAGTACCCCTCCTGCATCTGTGGCAACCCCGATGCCTGTTAGCGAGTAATTGCCTTCTATATTTTTCTTGTGGCCGGGGCTATGCAGCCAACCATCCACCACCTGCCGGGCCGTAAGCTTGCCATCAGCAACATTTTCTGCAGCAGCAGATAACGACCCTAATGATTTTGAAATTGCCGACGCCCTTGCCTCGAAACCGCTATGCCCAAAAGCAACACGGTGTGCCGCCATATCAGCACTATGCTTTGCCGCCTGTGCAGCAGCAACGTCCAACTCCTGTAAATTGCCCAATCCAATGGCACGCCTGTGTTCATTTATATAAGATAGAATATTGCTTGTCATTTCTTTTATGTCAACATGTGTATTACTGCGGCTTGTATTGGATGTAGCGCCCCTGGTTACAGAAGAAGCAGGAACTGTTTTGCGATGGCAGGAAGTACATACGCAAAAAAGTATTATTGAAAATATAACAAATGGGTTAAAAATGGCTTTCATAACAGTTATATTTAAGCACCACTTATATTTCAAGTATCATACCAAAATATTAAACGCCAGGCGGTACACCTGTTGTATATACCAGCTAATAAAATAGCCGTTTATATGTAAAGCAATAATTTAGCCGCCTATATTTGTTGCTTATAAAATGCGGTATATGAAAATTTTCAAATTTGGCGGGGCAAGTGTTAACAGCATTGAACGGATTGAAAATGTAAAAAACATAATTAACCTTTACCATGAAGACAAATTGCTGATTGTAATTTCAGCAATGGGCAAAACGACCAATGCACTTGAGAAAGTTACCGAGGCGTTTTATGCCGGTAATAAAGAGGATGCCCTGCGTTTATTTGATGTAATTAAAAACCAGCATATAACTACCGCCAAATATTTGCTGGTTACCCATTTTAATGATTGCCTTGCCCAGCTAAATAATTTTTTTACCGAGGTTGAATGGCTGTTACACGATAAACCTGTAAAACCATTTGATTATTATTACGACCAGGTGGTTTGCTGCGGCGAATTATTAAGCACCTGTATTGTAAGCCATTACCTTAACGAATGTAAGATTACTAATAAATGGCTGGATATTAGGGATGTTTTACGCACCGATGATAATTTTAGGGATGCCGGAATTAACTGGGCGTACACTGCAAGAAAAACAAGTGAAATTATAAAACCGGCCCTAACAGGTACTTCCATTGTAATTACGCAAGGTTTTATAGGCAGCACTGATGAAAATGAAAGCACAACGCTTGGCCGGGAAGGCAGCGATTATACGGCAGCAATATTTGCTAATCTTTTAAATGCCGAAAGTCTTACGATATGGAAGGATGTAGAGGGTGTAATGAGTGCAGACCCTAAAGAGTTTGCAGATGCACAGTTTATAAGGGAGCTTAGTTTTGAGGAAGTAATTGAAATGGCCTACTATGGCGCACAAGTAATTCACCCTAAAACCATTAAGCCGCTTGAAAACAAGGCTATACCTCTTAATGTAAAATGTTTTCTTGACCCTGCGTTGCCGGGAACTATAATTACCAAGAAAAAAGTAAAAAACCTTCCACCAATTGTTATTATAAAAAACCAACAGGCCCTGGTACACCTAAACAGCCAGGATTTTTCGTTTGTAGGCGAAAAACTAATAAGCAGCCTGTATGAGATTTTTGGGGGCATAAAAATGAGGCCTAATCTCATTCAAACAGGTGCGATAAGCGTACAGCTATGCATAGATGACAGGCCCGATAAAATAGATATGTTGGCTACTGCAGCCGCTGAAATTTTTGATGTAAGCGTGGAAAAAGGATTAACCCTTCTGACTATCAGGCACTTTACCAGGGAGTTACTTGACAAGCTAACCTACCAGAAAGAAATAGTTTTGCAACAACAAACAAGAGAAACCGTACAAGTATTATACAGGT
>DASZUX010000015.1:0-2922 GCA_035547455.1 Chitinophagaceae bacterium | reverse complement strand
ACATATAAAACAATGGAACTGGCACAGGCAGCAGCAGCCAAATTAAATATACGTCACGCACAGGCGCAAGCCGTATTGCAGTTATTGGAAGAAGGCGCAACCATACCCTTTATTGCACGTTACCGAAAGGATAAGACCGGTGGCCTTGATGAAGTACAGGTACAGCAGGTACAGGATGAGGCAAAAGCTATTAAAGAGTTTACCGAGCGTAAAGCTTTTATAGAAAAAACTATAACAGAGCAGGGTAAGATGACTGAAGAACTGCAGGCATCGCTTGATAAGGCCATTGCCCTTGCAGAACTGGAAGATATTTACCTGCCCTATAAACCCAAACGTAAAACAAAAGCACAAACGGCAAGGGAGAACGGTCTTGAGCCGCTGGCGTTACTGATACTTGAGCAGAAAGAAAGAGATGTAGTGAAAGATGCCACCGCTTTTATAAACGAAAAGGTAACTGCCGCTGAGGACGCCCTGCAGGGTGCACGCGATATTATTGCAGAAATGATAAATGAAGATGCGAATGTGCGTGCAAAACTGAGAAAGCTTTTTGAAGACAAAGCATTGTTTCAAAGTAAAGTTACACCTGAAAAAGAGACGGAAGCTGTAAAATATAAAGACTATTTTGATTTCAGCGAGCCGGTGCACAAAATACCCTCTCACCGCATATTGGCTATCCTGCGCGGTTTCCTGGAAGGCTACCTGCGACTTTCCATAGCACCTATGGAGGAAGACGCCTTATATTTAATTGAAGGTTTGTATGTAACCGGTAGCCTTAATGATTGCGTGGAACAGGTGAAAAAAGCGGCAAAGGATGCTTACCGCAGATTATTGCAGCCAAGCCTTGAAACTGAGTTCAGGACGGCATTAAAAGCCAAAGCCGACGAAGAAGCTATAAATGTATTTGCAGAAAACCTGCGCCAGTTATTGCTTGGTTCGCCATTAGGCGGCAAACGTTTGCTGGCGATTGACCCGGGATATCGTACGGGCTGTAAAGTAGTATGCCTTGATGAAAAAGGAGAACTGCTGCATAACGATTTGATTTATATACATGAAGCTAACCGCAAATATGATAGTGAGTATAAAATAAAAGATCTTGTTGCCAAATATAATATTGAGGCCTTTGCCATTGGTGACGGCACTGCAGGCAGGGAAACAGAACAGTTTATAAAACAGCTGGGGCTTGGCCTTCCGGTATTTTTGGTGAACGAAGATGGTGCATCTGTATATTCTGCATCAGAAATAGCGAGGGAGGAGTTTCCGGGCCATGATGTTACTGTACGCGGAGCTGTAAGCATAGGCAGAAGGTTGATGGACCCACTGGCAGAGCTGGTGAAGATTGACCCAAAGAGTATCGGCGTTGGCCAGTACCAGCATGATGTAAACCAGGTACGACTGAAAGAGCGGCTTGACCAAACCGTGATAAGCTGTGTAAACCAGGTAGGAGTTAACCTTAACACGGCTTCAAAACATTTATTAGCGTATGTAAGCGGTATCGGTACTACACTGGCCGGCAATATTGTAAAATATCGTAATGAAATAGGCGGTTTCAGCAGCAGGGAACAGCTACTTAACGTTCCACGCCTTGGTGGTAAAGCTTTTGAACAATGTGCAGGTTTTTTACGCATACGCGAAGCAGAAAACCCATTGGATGCAAGCGCTGTACACCCAGAAGCATATAGTGTGGTAGAAAAGATTGCCGCAGACAACAATGTTGAAGTAAAGAATTTAATTGGCAACGAAAGCCTTTTAAAAACAGTGCAGGCTAAAAAATATGTAACCGAAACCATTGGTGAATTAACTATACAGGATATTTTAAAAGAACTAAACAAACCTGGCCTTGACCCACGCAGTGAACTAGAGCATTTTGAGTTTGCAGGTATTTATGCTATTGAAGATGTGAAGCCGGGCATGGTAGTGCCGGGTGTTGTTACCAACCTTACCCGTTTTGGCGCTTTTGTAGATATTGGTGTAAAACAGGACGGCTTGGTACACGTAAGCGAAATAGCCCATAAATACATATCCGACCCCGGTGAAGTACTTAAACTAAATGATAAGGTGCAGGTAAAAGTACTGGAGGTAGATACTGCCCGAAAGCGAATTGCCCTTTCCATAAAACAGGCACAGGAACCACCTGCCCGCAATGAACGGCCTAAACAAACCAGCCTCAATACCTTTAGAAAAGATAGCAACAAACCTAAGCAGGGGCAGGATATTGGCAGTATGAACATGAATGATGCACTAAATGCCCTGAAGAAAAAATTTGGAAAATAATAAGGGCGGCTTAGCCCACAAACATATTATACAACCAGTTAAATATTATTTAACTACATATCAAATATATTCTTGTGTCACTTTTTAAATAACCGTCTTATTGCTCAACCAGGTTATTTAGCAATGTAATAAAATCTTTTCGCTCAATCATACGTGCCCCAAGGCTTTCAAGGTGGGCAGTGTACACCTGGCAGTCAATTAGCGACACCCCTTCGCCCTGCAGCTGTTTTGCATATTGTATAAATGCATACTTGCTGGCATTGCTCACCAGGCTAAACATACTTTCACCAAAAAACACTTTGCCCAAACGCACGCCATATAAGCCACCTGCAAGGGCGCCATCCTTCCACACCTCGGCACTGTGCGCATACCCCAGCCTGTGCAGGTTAATATAAGCACGTTCAACATCATCGGTAATCCAGGTGCCGTCCTGGCCTGCACGTTCTGCGGTTTTACAATTGTGTATTACGCTTTCAAAATCGTTATTTACGGTAAATGCAAAGGTACCGCGCTTAAAAAGCTGCTGCATACTTTTGCTTATTTTAAGCTCTTCGGGAAACAATACAAACCGTGGGTCAGGGCACCACCACAACGGCACTTTACCATCATACCACGGAAAAATTCCTTTTTTATATGCCATTAGCAACCGGC
>DASZUX010000014.1:0-5344 GCA_035547455.1 Chitinophagaceae bacterium | reverse complement strand
GTTGCCCCGGGGCAAAAATATTTCAGTCAAAAAAATTAAATTACACCGCGTATTTACGGCGTATGAAACAGGTTGCCTTAGGTTTTGGTTTACTTATTACGGCACTGCTGGTATTATTAAAACTTTCAGAATACAGCCGCCTGCGGGGCGACGACAATATGCCCCTTTGGACGGCGGTGTTATGTATTGTTTTTTTGGCTGTTGGCATTTACCTGGCCCGCAAACTTTTTGTAAAAAAAGTAGTAATTAAAGAAGAACCAAAGGGTGCTGCACTATTTATTGATGAGGGTGAAATTAAAAAAACCGGCATAAGCAAACGTGAGCTGGAGATTTTAAAGCTGATTGACGAAGGATTGAGTAACCAGCAAATAGCTGAAAAGCTTTTTGTAAGTGAACATACTGTAAAAAAACATGTATCAAATCTTTTTTTTAAGCTGGATGTACAGCGGCGCACTGAAGCAGTAAAAAAAGCCAAAAACATGAGATTAATAGCCTGAAAGCGTACAACTTCAGGAGAATTTACAGCGTCGTATATCAAAATACTACTTTAGAGTAATACAAAAACGGTGCTTACCGGCGTAGTTTGCGTTAAAACAAACTGTATGAAAAAAACGTTCCTGCGATACGGGCTTTACGGCGGGGTAGCCATGGTGATATTCTCCATTCTTGATGTTACTGTTTTTAGCGGCTTTGATAATATTTCGGAGATACTGGGTTATGTATCCATCGTGCTGTCATTGGTATTTATTTATTTCGGCCTGCGTTATTACCGGGATAAACATAATGGCGGCACATTAAGTTTTGGGCAGGGTATTAAACTGGGGTTGTTAATCACACTCATCCCAGCCCTTTGCTTTGGGCTGGCAGATGAAATATATGTAACCTGGGTTAACCCCCATTTTTACGAACAGTACACGCAGCAAATGCTGGACAACCTAAAGACAACAGTGCCCCCCAATGAATATGCCGCCAAAGCTGCCGGCATAAAAAAGCAGGGGGAATTTTTTGCCATACCGGGCATGGATTTTTTGCTGATGTTTACCACTGTTGCGGCTATAGGGCTTGTTATTACTGTAATATCAACTTTTGCACTTAAACGAAACAGCCGCCCTAAAACCGGTTTACAATCAGCATAATAAAATACATTATAATGGAAGATAAAATACCTTGCCCCGTAGTACATTTTGAAATTGGCTGCAAGGGGCTTGAAAGCACCGCCAATTTTTACAGCAGCATTTTTGGCTGGACAACCACGCAGGTACCCATGGCCGCCTATATTAATACCAACAGTGCAGAAGGCGTACAGGGACATATTACATCGCTTGGCCACGAGCCTTACAACTATGTTACGGTATATATACAGGTAAACGTAATTGAAGAATACCTGCAAAAAATTACTGATGCAGGCGGCACAAAACTGGTTGGCCCTGTGCCTTTGCCAGATGGCAGCCGCTTTGCATGGTTTAAAGACCCCGAAGGAAATATTTTAGCATTATTACAAAAACCACAATAATTAAACTTATGGCAAAAGTTACAGGGCTTGGAGGCGTCTTCTTTAAATGTGATGACCCGAAAAAGCAAAAGGAATGGTACAACAAACACTTAGGCATAAATGGATACGGATTTGAATGGCGCGATAAGGACAACCCGGACCAGGTTGGCATGACGGTTTTTTCTCCCTTTAAAAAAGATACAGAATACTTTAATCCTTCACAAAAGGATTATATGTTTAACTACCGGGTAGATAACCTTGTTGAACTGTTAGAACAACTAAAACAAGAAGGCGTTGAGGTTGTTGGGGATATACAGGAAGAAGACTATGGTAAGTTTGGCTGGATTATGGACCCTGAAGGCAACAAGATAGAATTGTGGGAACCCAAAGACTGATTTTAGCAGGTAAGCAGTACGTTAATACCTAAAAAAAATTTGTGTTTACGGTAAAATACTGCATTTTCATGGTTGTATTTATAACCACGAATTTTACTGCTATGCGCATACTGCTGCTTACCTTTTTTAGCCTTTTGTTATTTTGCTGCTGCACGCAGGCACAAATAAATAAAAATTATGTGCCCTGCAATGACATGCCCAACATGATGCAGAATTACTACGCCGATATTTGGGCACTTAACCGTGTATATATTGTTGACGGAAGCCCGGAAAAAAGGGCTCGTTACAAAAAAGTGGCAGTTGAATACCTTGACAGGCTGAAACAGCTTGATTTTAACAGCCTGCCGCAGGAATGTAAAGCAGATTATGTATTATTTAAACGTGACCTGGATGAAACCGTACATGACGCAGATGTTGAAGCGCAGGAGTTTAATGCCCTGCAACCATGGTTTCCGTTTGCAGACTCCATTTATGCCATTGAAAAGATTCGCCGCAGGGGCGGGCCGCTGGATGCACAGGAGGTTGCCCGCAATTTTAACGCCATAACCAAACAGCTAAAAACGCTGGACGACAAACTGGCTGCCAACAATAATATTACAGTAAAGGATAGCCGCCGTGCCGCACAAATTATAGGCGGCGTACGGGACGCAGCCAAAAATGTTTTTAATTTTTATAATGGTTACGACCCTTTGTTTACGTGGTGGGTGCCGATGCCTTACCATGCTTTAGACAGTGCGCTGAACGTGTATGCCTCAGCATTTAAAACAGCAGCAGACCGCAACTCGCCAAACAAAGACAGCAGCGGTATTGTGGGTTACCCGATAGGAAGAGATGAAATTATGCGGCAACTAAAATACGAGATGATTGATTATACCCCTGAAGAACTGATTGACATTGCCAACAAAGAGTTTGCATGGTGTGATAAAGAAATGCTGAAGGCAAGCAATGAAATGGGGTTTGGCAACGACTGGAAAAAAGCGCTGGAAAAAGTGAAGGAAAGTTATGTGCCGGTGGGAGAGCAGCCCCAGGCGATGGTTAAGTTATATAATGAGTCAATTGACTTTTTAAAGAAAAAAGACCTTATAACCATACCGCCATTAGCTGAAGAAACATGGCGCATTGTAATGATGAGCCCCAAACAGCAACTTGTTAACCCGTTTTTTTATGGCGGCGAAGAATTTTCGGTATCATACCCTACCAATACAATGGATTTTGATGCACGTATGATGAGTATGCGAGGCAATAACCCGCATTTTAGCCGCGCCACCGTGCACCATGAGCTGATAGCGGGGCATTACCTGCAGCAGTTTATGAACGACAGGGTATATACCTACCGGCATTATGACACACCTTTCTGGACGGAGGGATGGTCGTTATACTGGGAATTTGTATTGTGGAACGAAGGCTTTCCGCAATCGCCTGAAGACCGTATAGGCATGCTTTTCTGGCGTATGCACCGTTGCGCGCGCATCATATTCTCCTTAAACTATCACATGGGCAAATGGACGCCCCAGCAATGTATTGACTTTTTGGTTGACCGCGTGGGGCATGAAAGGGCAAATGCTGAAGGGGAAGTGCGAAGGTCTTTTGTAGGCGGCTACAGCCCGCTGTACCAGGTAGGCTATATGATAGGAGGGCTTGAAATAATGGCGCTGCAGCATGAACTGGTGGGCAAAGGTAAAATGACGCTGAAACAATTTCACGATGCGGTGATGCATGAAAACAGCATGCCTATTGAAATGTTGCGCAATATATTAGGCAACCACCCCATAACGGCCGACTACCATACACAGTGGCGGTTTTATGATTTACCGTAAGATGGTATATTGTTAATACTGCGGGGTGCGGTGGCTTACAGCACATATATGTTTTCAGCAAACTTATTGCTGACTACAGATTTTTTGCCGTCCACTTCAATCTCCATCATAGCATCATATTCCTGCCGGTCAATTACTTTTATTTCGCTGCTAATACCCAGCCCCACCTTTACCACGTATTGCAAAAAGGGGGCGGTGTTATCTTTTACAGCCACCATTTTGCAGGCAGTACCCGGTTGCACCTGCGCAAGCGTTTTACGCGATTGTATTTTCATCTCACCTTTGGCATTGGGTATTGCGTCACCGTGTGGGTCATATTCCGGGTAACCCAGGTATTTATCCAGTTTTTCAACCAGCTTGGCAGACTGTATATGTTCAAGCTGCTCCGCCACTTCGTGTACCTCATCCCAGGTAAACTCCAGCTTGCGGTATAAAAAAGTTTCCCAAAGGCGATGCTTTCGCAGTATTTCTACGGCAATCTTCCTGCCTTCTGCGGTTAAAGAAATTTTCCCGTATTTCTCATAATTGATCAGTTTCTTCTCCCGCAGCTTTTTAAGCATATCGTTAACAGTAGCAGGCTTAACATCCAGGTAGGAGGCAAGTTCGTTAGTACCGGCTCCAGGTTTTGAAACGTCTGAGGACGTTAAATGAAACAAGGATTTCAGGTAATTCTCTTCGGTATAAGATAACATAATTTCAAAGTTATAAAAAATATCAAACAAATAAAGTTAGATATATCTAACTTTAATATTTTTGCAAGCATAACACTTATTACATTTTTATGCCCCGTTTTATACAATGCTGCCTGGTTATTATTGTAACTGCCTGTGAAAGTGCAGTTTGCGCCGCTCAGCCAGCCAACTTTACCGGTACCGTTATAAGCAGCAGCGGCCCTGTAGAGGGAGCCAGCATAACATTAAAGGGTACACCCTACGGCACGGTAACCAGTGCGAAGGGCCATTTTATAATAGCAAAACCGCCTGTGGGCACCTATACCCTGCAGGTAAGATGCCTCGGTTATTATGACACGGAACAAACGATAAAACTACCAGGGAATGACAACGAAAACATTTTTTACCTTAAGGCCAACCCATCTATTTTGAACGCTGTAATTGTAACCGGTGTATCAAAAGCAACGCCTGTAAAAGAAAATCCCATGCCGGTTACAAGCCTTGCCGCAAGGGCCATACAGCAAACCGTTGAAAGTAATATTATTGATGTGCTGGTACGGCATACGCCGGGGCTTAACGCTGTAAAAACAGGCCCCAATATATCAAAGCCTTTTATACGCGGGCTGGGTTACAACCGCGTACTTACTTTATACGACGGTATGCGGCAGGAGGGACAGCAATGGGGCGATGAACATGGTATTGAAGTGGATGAATACAACATTCAAAAAGCAGAAGTAATTAAAGGGCCTGCGAGCCTTATGTATGGCTCAGACGCGCTTGCAGGAGTTGTGAGCCTTTTTCCCGCGGCGCCTGCGGAAACCGATGCAATTTTACATGGTAAAATAACCACCGAGTATCAAACCAATAATAATCTTACAGGCAGCGGTGTGTATTTAGGGCATAATAACGGCAGGTGGCTGTATGGGGTGCGGGCCGGGTACCGGATAGCCAAAAATTACCGCAACGCTA
>DASZUX010000013.1:0-2928 GCA_035547455.1 Chitinophagaceae bacterium | reverse complement strand
CCACGGCGGTATGATAAAAAAGCGCCCGCTAAAACATTAGCATAGTCAACATAAACATTCGCAAAATGCAAAGCCCCGGGGAAGAGGCAAAATAGCTTACTGCGTCAGCGGTTTTTGTCCTTTGCGCAGTCTTACCGCCGCATTTTTCTGGTAGTCGCTGGTGAGTGAAATTTCATAACGGTGGCCGCTGTCGGTAACAATCATAATGGCTGAATTAGGTGGTATAAGCCCAAGGTTTTCTGCATACATCACAAGGTCATTGTTGCTTTCGTCGGGATTGACATGTACGTAAAAACGTATAGGCTCTTTCGTTTCAAGTAATTTCTTATAGGCCACCAGTTTATTATTGTAAAATACACTAACAGTGTCGTAATCCAGTACGGCATTATCGTATAAGTCAACCCTTACTGAATCATCATATACATCCAGCACGCGCTCAAGCGTCTTAGCCCGCATAATTACCTTTCTTTCCGCATCAGCCTTACTGGCAGAATCAGCCATTACATGTTGTGGCAGCTTTACTGCAGGCTTTGGCTGCGTTTCAGCTACTACCGCCGTTGTATCGTGTACAGGCGGCGCCTGGGCTATATTTTTAGCAGTATCTGCCGGCTGATCTTCAGCTTCTTCATAGGGCAACGTATCTTTTTTCATTTCATCAACCCGCTCCTTAAGTGTTGGGTCGGTATCAAGCAGCTTTTTAAAATTTACCTTAAGGGGGGCACAGGTGTATTTGTGCAGGTCGTCGCTGATAAAATTGCCGCTCAGCGTTGAGCCCACCCGGGCTACTTTAAGTGTAAATTCACCGTGCATCGGGCAGTCAACCCCGGTAAGTGTATTTACAGTGCGGTTATACATTACAGGCAGCAGGCTAAGGTACAGGTACCGGCTGTTGTTGGTAAAAGTGCCTTTTATTTTATTGCTGAAATAACCATTGCGAAAATAATAATTAAACTCTCCGGTAACAGTGTTGCCCTGTTGTGTAATAATCAGTTCGCACAGGTAATTATTGGTTACCTGGTCCATATCAACATACCCAACGCCATACCATTTGCCGGTAACTTTTTGCGCCGCAGCAGGCGACGGAATTGTTGCATAAAGAACCAGTAAAAGAGCAAAATACTTTATTAGTTTCATCAGCTTTCAGCAATTGTGCGAATACATAAGCAATAACTGTGCAACAATTATTTTAAAAACCTTTTTATCTCCCGCCGTGTGTCTCTTTCTTTTATTGTCTCACGTTTATCGTACATTTTTTTACCCCGGCCCAGGCCTATTTCAACCTTTACAAGGTTTCGTTCATTTAAAAAAACACGCAACGGTACAATAGTATAACCCTTATCGTTCAATTTGGTTTGCAACTTTTTCAACTCCCGCTTGCCCAGCAGCAACTTGCGGTCGTGAACAGCAATATGGTTATTGGTGGTACCCATAATGTATTCAGCTATATATAAACCCCTCAGCCAAAGTTCCCCGCGGTCAAAGAGGCAGAATGCATCGTTAAAGCTAACCTTGCCATCCCTTATTGATTTTACCTCCGTACCTAGCAATACTATGCCCGCTACGTATTT
Source organism: Chitinophagaceae bacterium (assembly GCA_035547455.1). Classification (GTDB taxonomy): domain Bacteria; phylum Bacteroidota; class Bacteroidia; order Chitinophagales; family Chitinophagaceae; genus JABDFW01. The sequence continues at coordinate 1,360 of DASZUX010000013.1, read as the reverse complement.
ATCCTCAATAAAATAATTAAAATATGCCTGCCTGTTGTTTATTTCGTTCGCCATCCTTCTGCTTAAAATACGTGCAAAAATAGCAGAAAACGGGGTAAAGCGGGCGCACTGCTTATATTAACGCCAATAAAAACGGCCAGGCAGCCCGCAACCAATACCCGCCACGCAGCCTTAACCAGGAGGTTACCGCTGCTGTATAAACGGGGATGAACCGGTTAAAAATGTGTGTTACGCTAATTATTAAACAGCAAAATTAACTGGGTGAGTTTTTCTTTGAGCGTTTTCCTGTCCACGATAAAATCAAGAAAACCATGTTCCAGCAAAAACTCGCTGCGCTGAAAACCCTCGGGCAGGTCCTTTTTAATCGTTTCTTTTATTACACGGGGGCCGGCAAACCCAATCAGGGCACCCGGCTCAGCTATATTCAGGTCTCCCAGCATACCAAAGCTTGCAGATATACCGCCAAAAGTAGGATCGGTAAGTAACGATATATAAGGGAGCTTTGCATCACTTAACTGCGACAGTTTTCCGCTGGTTTTGGCAAGCTGCATAAGGCTGAAAGCGCTTTCCATCATACGCGCACCGCCGCTTTTTGAAATAACCAGGTAAGGCAGCTTATGCTCAATACAATAATCTACCGCCCGGCTGAATTTTTCGCCCATCACACTGCCCAGCGACCCGCCTATGAACTCAAAATCCATACAGGCAACAACAATATCACCGCCGTTTACCTTGCCCACAGCCACGCGCATACTGTCTTTAAGGTCGGTTTTGGCGTGTATTTCGTCCAGCCTTTTTTGGTAGGGCTTCAGGTCGGTAAAGTGTAAAAAATCCTTGCTTATAATATTTTCATACAACTCGGTATAGGCGCCGTTATCAAACACAATCTCATAATACTCCTCGCTGCCTATGCGGTGGTGGTAATTGCACTTGGGGCATACAAACAGGTTTTCTTTTAACTCTGTAGTAGTGCATATATAATTGCATTGCGGGCATTTGCTCCACAAGCCCTCCGGCGTTTCCTTTTTATCGGCAGTTGATGTAGTTATGCCCTTCCTGAAACGTTTATACCATTTTGACCGTTGCTCTGCCGCCGAACTCTCTTCACTTTCTTCACCCGACAGGTTGGTATCAATATCCGCGTCTCTTTTCATATTTGCTCATTGGATAGTTGAAGATGGCAAAAATAAGGGAGTTTAGGCAATCATTAACTTTTTGTGGCAGGGCAAACGCATCTAAATTAAGAGAAAAGTAATTTGGCGAGGTAATCATGTTGCCATCCGGCAGCGAGTCTTTTCTTTTTGATACTAAGCTTTCGTGATTTTTCATTTTGCAGGAGGTTTAGCGCGATGCGGTTAAT
>DASZUX010000012.1:0-7855 GCA_035547455.1 Chitinophagaceae bacterium | reverse complement strand
AGTGTCATACGTAAACGTATGGCCGAATTTTTTAGCTATTTTGTCCAATACTTTTTTGCCTACGGCAGTTACTTCCTGTCCTATCCCATCACCCGGAACAACGAGAATATGTTTTGTAGCCATGTACAATTACTTTTGATTTTATCAGCGCAATATAACTACGATTTACAAGATGCAAAGTTGTTAACTTGAAATTCATGTACTGCAATTGCTCCGTACTTCTAACTTCGTACCTTGTACTTAAATAACGTTAAGCATCTTTTGTGTCGCCTTAATTGCTGCAACGGTCTGGTCGCTGTCAAGGCCACGGGTTTTAAATTCGCGGTTGTTACGCTCCCACGTAATAACAGTCTCGCATAACGCATCCGTTTTGCCACCCGGCGGTATGCGTACGGCATAGTCAACCAGCATAGGCAATTCCATTTTTTTTTGTTTATACACTTTTTTAAGTGCATTCATAAACGCATCATATTGGCCATCGCCCTGGGCATGTTCCTCAAAGCTTTCGCCGTTTATGGTTACTTTGAGCGTAACAGAGGGTCGCAGGTTCTTGCTATGGGTAAGCACATAATTTTCCACCTGTACTTTTTCCTCAATAGTGTTACTGTCTAATATGTCTGAAATAATGTAAGGCAAATCCGCTTGCGTTACTACTTCCTTCCGGTCACCCAACTCTATAATACGCTGTGTTACTTTCTTAAGGTCTTCTTCACTCAATTGAATGCCTAACTGCTGCAGGTTGTTTTCAATATTGGCCCTGCCGCTTGTTTTGCCAAGTGCATACCTGCGCTGGCGGCCAAAACGCTCTGGCATCAGGTCGTTATAGTACAGGTTATTCTTCTTGTCGCCATCTGCATGTATGCCTGCTGTTTGGGTAAACACATTTTCTCCCACTACCGGTTTATTGGCAGGAATGCGAAAACCTGAGAATGTTTCCACCAGTTTGCTTACCGAGTAAAGCGACTTTTCCACCACTGACGTCTTTACGTCCTTTACATAATCATTCAGTACTGCCACAGCGCTGGCCAGCGGGGCATTGCCCGCGCGTTCGCCCATGCCGTTAACGGTAAGGTGTATACCTTTGGCACCGGCTTTCACAGCTTCCAGCACGTTGGCTGTACCAAGGTCATAATCATTATGCGCGTGAAAGTCAAAGTGGCTGTTGGGATACTTTTGTACAATATCATGAATGTAATTATATGCCTCTTCGGGTATCATTACCCCCAGTGTATCGGGCAGCATAATACGTTTAACCGGTTGTGTATGCAAAAATGCAAGGTATTGCATTACATAGTCGCGGCTGTTACGCATGCCGTTGCTCCAGTCCTCCAGGTACACGTTGGTGATTATACCGTGGCGTTCTGCCAGGGCTATAACTTTGGCAATCTCTGCAAAATGTGCCGATGGCGTTTTCTTTAACTGGTGGGTAAGATGGTTAAGAGAACCTTTTGTAAGCAGGTTCATTACTTTGGCGCCCGCTTTCAGCATCCAGTCAATACTGGTATCGCCGTCAACGAAGGTAAGTACCTCAACACGGTCAATAAAGCCATTAGAGACCGCCCAGCCGGTAATTTTTTTCACCGCCTGGAACTCACCTTCCGATACCCTCGCCGATGCAATCTCAATGCGGTCAACTTTAACTTCTGTAAGCAATAACTGGGCTATGGTCAGCTTCTCAGAAGCTGAAAATGATACCCCGCTCGTTTGCTCACCGTCGCGCAGCGTGGTATCCATTATTTCTATATGTCTTGGCACTGTCTTCACTGTTTCTTTGTACAAAGGGCTTGGCGTTTTATAAGGCCGGGCTGCAAGTATCCTGCGTAGTTTCTTGCCTGCCCTTCCGGCAGGCGCAGTAACATCTTCACCCGCACCGCAATATGGTGCATTAGTACACGCTTGCTTCCGCAAATTTTTGAATATCTGTTTTCATTGCCTGCAGGTAATCAATATCATCATAGCCATTCATCAGGTTATGCTTTTTGTAGCCGTTTATAGCGAAGCTTTCCTGTTCGCCTGTGGCTAAAATAATAACGGTTTGCGCCGGCAGGTTTACTTCAATTTGTGTATTGGGGTCTGCTTCGATGGCAGTAAAAATTTTGTCTAAAAATACTGGTGTAACGGTTACCGGCAAAAGGCCGATGTTAAGCGAGTTGCCTTTAAATATGTCTGCAAAAAAACTTGATATAACGCAGCGAAATCCATAGTCGTATAAAGCCCATGCGGCATGTTCCCGGCTGCTGCCGCTGCCGAAGTTTTTGCCGCCCACTAAAATTTTGCCGCTGTATACCGGGTTATTCAGCACAAAATCTTTTTTTGGGGTGTCATCACTGTTATAACGCCAGTCACGAAAAAGGTTGTCGCCAAACCCCTCGCGTTTGGTTGCCTTTAAAAAGCGTGCCGGTATTATCTGGTCAGTATCCACGTTCTCGATTGGCAGGGGCACTGCAGAACTGGTAAGTATAGTAAATGTATCGTAAGCCATTTTTTAGTTTGAATCTTTTTGGTATTTGAAGTTTGTTTGTTTATGGGTTTTTGTATCGGGCATTAATGTTTCTTCATAGCAAAACCCGCAATGTAAAATCATCAATCTGCAATCAACTCCCTGGGGTCTGTTACCACGCCCGTTACCGCCGCGGCCGCTGCTACCAGCGGGCTTGCCAGCAGCGTACGTGCGCCGGGCCCCTGCCTGCCCTCGAAGTTCCGGTTGCTGGTACTTACAGCGTATTTGCCTGCCGGCACTTTATCATCGTTCATAGCAAGGCATGCAGAACAACCGGGCTGCCGCAATTCAAAACCGGCATTGCTAAGTACTTCTAATATCCCTTCTTCTTTAATCTGGCGCTCCACTATATGTGACCCGGGTACCAGCCATGCGGTTACGTTGTCAGCTTTTTTGCGGCCTTTTACAATACTTGCAAATGCCCTGAAATCTTCAATGCGGCCATTGGTGCAACTGCCCACAAATACAAAATCAACTTTTTTGCCAAGCATGGCATCTTTTTCATGAAAGCCCATATAATTCAGGGACTTGCTGTACGAAGCGGCGCCGCCATCAATCTCGCCTGCTTGCGGAATGTGTTTACTAATGCCAAGGCCCATACCTGGGTTGGTGCCATAAGTAATCATCGGTTCAATATCAGCGGCGTTGTAGTTTAATTCAAGGTCAAACACAGCGCCTTCATCTGTTTTAAGTGTTTTCCAATAGGCCAGCGCTTTATCCCATGCATCGCCTTTGGGTGCCTTTTCACGTCCGTTAAGGTAATTAAAGGTTGTTTCATCCGGGGCTATCATACCACCGCGTGCCCCCATTTCAATACTCATGTTACACACCGTCATACGGCCCTCCATACTCATATCCTCAAACACATCGCCTGCATACTCCACACAATAACCAGTAGCGCCGCTGGCAGAAATTTGGGAGATAATATACAGTATCACGTCCTTCGGCATAACGCCCTTAGCCAGGGTGCCGTTAACGTTAATACGCATCTTTTTGGGTTTGGGCTGCATGATGCACTGCGAAGAAAGCACCATCTCCACCTCCGAAGTTCCAATGCCAAAAGCAATGGCGCCAAAAGCGCCGTGTGTGCTTGTGTGGCTGTCGCCGCATACAATGGTCATGCCGGGCTGTGTAATGCCGTTCTCAGGCCCAACTACGTGCACAATGCCGTTTTTAGGATTGCCAAGTCCCCAGTGTGATATTCCGTATTTGGCAGTATTGCGCTCAAGCGCCTGTAATTGGTTGGCACTCAATGGATCTTTTACTGGCAGGTGCTGGTTAATGGTGGGGGTGTTATGATCTGCCGTTGCAAACGTGCGGGCAGGAAACATTACGCCTACATTCCTGTTTTCAAGACCAAGGAAGGCAACGGGGCTGGTAACCTCGTGTATAAAATGCCTGTCAATAAACAGCACATCGGGGCCGTCTTCAATCTTTCGTACCACGTGGCTGTCCCATACTTTATCGAACAAGGTTAAGGCATTGCTCATTTTCAATATTTTTAGATATTATATAGAACCTTTCAAAAAAGGACTGCAAAGTTCCGGAAAATATCCCGAAAATGGTTTGTATGGGTGAATTTTATTTAATTACCACTTCACATGAGCCTCTATAAACTTAATAAGCCCGTCAGCCAGGGTTTTTTGTTCCGCTACTTTAGGGTGCCCGGGTGTGTTTTTATAAGGAGCGAAATAAGTGAGTATTTTCGGGTCGTGCATTTGTTCTGCTGCTTTTTGCACATAACCGGGCCAGGGCGAACCAGACTTAGTTATATCCATACTGCCCAGCATGCAGATGATAGTTGCGTTAGGATAGGTATTGCGTATGGTTTGCAGAAAATTTTTGTAAGCATTTATAATCTTTCCGTGGGTAGGAGGTGTTGTGCCGAAACGTGCCTTAAACTGCGGGTTATCTTTCAGCTTAACTATCCATGAATCATTCTGGAAAAGGTTTATCACAACAACATCCGGCGTATACTTTGAAAAATCCCACCGGCTGGCAGAATCTTCCGGGTCGGTGCGGTTATACATTTCAGGCATTATCAGCGGGAACCAGCTAACCATAATGCCAATACCACTTTTGGAAGTGCAATGGTACTGCGCATTAAAATACCGGGCAGTAATGGCAGGGTAGGCATCGTAATTATTTTCGTAGTAACCGTTATGGGAATCGCTGGCGTTATCATTTATGGCGTACCCACAGCTTATCGAGTTACCAAAGAATTCTATTTTTCTTGCCGGCCTGGGTGATGGCGGCAATAGCGTGCTGTTGCCAGTTAAATCAAACCCGTAAAACCAGGTGCGGCCTTTATCCCATTCGGTTCGTTTGAATATTTCCAGGCTATGCTTTCCTGCCTGCAGGTTTTCGGCAAGCTTGTATGATTGCTTATCCTTGCCGAAATGCATTATTACCGGGTTGCCATTATCAATAATAATGTTGTAATAGTTGGCTGTGTCGGCATCTTTAAATTCACCTGCTATGCCGGTACCTGTAAAATTGATGTTTACTGCAGTACCCGGCCACATAAGCTCCACAGCCCGGTTCCTGAAAAGTATTCTTCCTTCATAGCTGATATTTGCATCATCGGCAGGAACAAATTTGTTTTGGGCAAACGCAGGCAATAATGTAATACAGAAAATGGCAATAAAACAAATGCGGTACTTTGGCATGGCGCAGATTTTACTTGGTTAACGCGTATGCAAATATAGCCCGCCCGGGTATTGCCGCGACGTTTAAACAGCTGTGGTTGCTACTCTTTTATAAATGAGTAAATGCGGCGGGTAATATTACCAGCCCTGTCGCCGGCCAGTACTGTTAATAAGTGTTTGCCCTTGCCACAATGGTCATCAAAATTATAAGTAAACAGGTCGCCTTTTTTTTCAAACAATATCCAGCGTCCGTCAAGTTCCCCGCGAAAAGAATAAGCTCCGCCAATATTGTCATGGTACAAAATGTCCAGTGCATTACCGCTTTGCAGCGTGCTGCTAGTACCTTCCACGAAACGTATTACAGGGCTAACTGTGTCTATTACCAACTGCACTCTTCCAAAGGCACGGCAAAAGCCTGTCATGTAATCGCCTTTCCAGGTTCCTTTTATAGGGATACTGTATTTTTCATTGGTCAGCAGCATTACTACATGCCTGCGCAGCGGGCTGCCTGCAGGAAGGGTGGTTTTTATTTGTACTTTAATGCTGTCATGCAAAGGTACAGTGCCATTATGCAGCATAATAACTTTTGAAGCAGCATCGTTTTCCGTGCTAAGTTCTTCTGTTATATGCAGTGGCAAAGTATCATACATTGCTTTGCCGGTAAAATCAATTACAGCGTTGGCGGTTATTATATGGCATACTTTTCCCGGCCTTAGTATTACAGCTTTTTGACGATATGGTGTTAGGAGTTGCGGAGTGCCATTATATTGTACCTTGCAAAACACCTTTGTAGTATTCCCTGCAGCGTCTGCCGCTTCAATGGTAATGTTATGTATCTTCTTGTCTTTAAGATTAATAATGCCATTACCGGGTGAGTTTTCAAAAACCGGTAAATGATTGCCCGGTAATATGCGCAGCAGTTGAATACAGCGACTGTACAATATCCAGTTGCTGTAGTCAATACAGGCATTTACAAAACGAACTTCTTTTTCATCAAAATGGTTTACCGCAAAACAAAATGCCAGCTTGTCATCAACATACAGTTTCATGCTGTAAATGCCCAACCGGTAACGGTCTTCCACAATCTTGTCATCAGCGCTAATACCAAAACTAATAAATGGGCTGTTTACAGTTATTATATGTGTTGCAGTACCGGTATTGTTATGTATATTTAACTGTACTTTATTTGCTTCCGCACCGTATATGCTGCCACAGCCATTGTACCAGTATAGCGTATGTATTACCGGCGGAATGTCATCATGTATAAAAATGCCTGAACGTAATGGGTTTTCATTAAAACCCGTTTTGGCATTGCGTATTTCAAAATGCAGGTGCGGCCCGGAGGAGTTACCCGTATTGCCGCTTAATGCTATTTGCTGGCCTTTTTTTACAGGGAACATGCCTGGGTTAAAACTAATATCCTGCTGCCAGCACTCATCCCGGTATTGTTTTTTTACAACATAATCATCCACAGCGTCCATAAATTTGTTAAGGTGCCCATATACTGTGATGGCCCCATTGGGATGTGTTATGTAAATGGCTTTACCATAACCGGATTCTTCTATGGATACTCTGCTTATGTAACCATCTGCAACGGCGTATACCGGCTGGTTTTCGTGCCCGTTCGTGCGTATATCAAGCCCCATGTGAAAATGGTCTTCTCTTACCTCCCCAAAGTCAGCTGCAAGTTCCGTTTGCAAGTGTAAAGGCTGCGTGTAATAAGAGGGCATGTTTGTATCAGTAAGTTTCCATACGGCTGCTGTTAATGGCAGTAAAGCCGGCAATAACCATTTCTTGCTAAAGTATTTTGTATTTTTTTTCTGTAGCTGTGCCATAGTAACATTGTAAACACTGCCAAATTACCATGGTGTAAAGGCATGTAAAAAGCAAATCTGCAAACAGTATTATAACCTCTGCAAAACGCCGGGTTTGACCCCGGGTGCGGTTTGCAGATAAATAAAGCCCGTTTGCAGACAAATAAAGTAGCGATTTTAGTTTTGTTGCAGGTTAAAATGCGCTAAACATTAGTTTTGGGCGATGGAGAAAAAGCTGTTACCGCTTTTTATTGGGTTTGCAGGCTTTTATTTTGTTGTGCACGCCGCGTATAAACTGCCGGATATTGTGCATGGGGCCTCGCTGTTTTCATCAACTATACAGCGCATGCACCCTGTAATATATTCCATCACTGATATTATATTGGGCTTTACGTTTGTTATAGGCCCATACTTAATACTAAACCGGTTTTATACCAATAAAAAAATATTTACAGCGATAATATTAATAATAGCGTCTGTGAGTATCTCATTTTTTGTAAACTATGTTGCAAGAAAAAATGACGGCGGGTTTCCGCTGAGGCTCCGGATTTTCTTTACTGACAATCTTTTTTTCTTTTGTGTGTATATAGTGTACGGCCTGGTATTTTATTTTGTACGCTTTTCGTATTACAGGGAGTTGCAGCAAAAAGAACTGCTTTTAGAAAATCGCCAATCAGAACTATCATTCCTTCGCTCACAGGTAAACCCTCATTTTTTATTTAATTCACTCAGCAACATTTATGCCCTGGTGCACGAGGGGTCGCCCGGCGCGTTGCCTGCAATTGCCGGTCTTTCTGACCTGCTGCGGTATATGTTGTATGAAAAGAGCGAGAAAGTACCTCTGCAGAAGGAACTGGAATATATACTACGTTATATTGACTTGCAGAGACTTC
>DASZUX010000011.1:0-4691 GCA_035547455.1 Chitinophagaceae bacterium | reverse complement strand
GCGGTTGCACTATATGATATACCTAATTTCTGGTACCATTTGGTAGGCCCAACCTGGTCTTTTTTCTGGAAAGGATAAATAGTGCTGGCTGTAAATGAAATTGTAGGAGCCTGTATATTAATTAACCCGAGGCTGTTATTTTGGTTATGGTTGGCTGCTATATTCAGTATATACTTACCCTGGTCCCATGTTTTGCCATAGGTGATGGAAGAAGCCAACTGGTTATCATAGTTGCGGAAAGCATTGTCTGGCATGTACTTGTTATACTTGGTACTACCCGCCCTTACACTGGCTGAAAAAGAAGTACCGGGCCTGGCCCGCTGGTCTGACGAGTGGTTCCAGGTAATAAAAAAGCTGCTGTTTTTCGTAAACTCTTCTGTTAATAATCCTGACGTATTAAGCGATTTTGTTTTTTGTATGGATATATCCAGTGTACCGCGATAGGCATACCGCTTAAAGTAATCAGGCTTTATATCAAGGTTCCAGCCACCATAGGTATAAATATTAGCTTTAGTAGTAATATCCCAGTTATCATTCAGTACTTTATAATATCCCAACCCTTCCAGGCCCAGGCCTAATGAATAGTTGTTTACAAAAGAAGGGGGCAGAAAACCCGAGTGCCTGCCTGTTTCCAGCGGAAAAATACCAAACGGCAAAACAATAGGTATAGGAACGCCCTCAAAAGAAGGCATTGTAGGGCCTGTAACCGCAATCTTGTTATTTACAATTTTCATCCTGCGGGTAATAAAAGCATAGTGCGGTGTATCAAGGTTACAAGTTGTAAACCTGCCACGGTAGGCGTATTCAGTGTTCGCGTTTATTTTTTTAACCGCCTGGGCATATATAAACATATCCCCTTCCTTATAATAGGTGTTTTTGGTAAGTGCGCGCAGGGTTTTTGTATTAAATTTTATACTATCGCTGGTTGATTCTGCCCCTCCCGGTTCTTTAATGGTAGGTTTGCTTAAGGGGTTATTACTGGTATCTATACCGCCATAGGCCGTAATAAGCTGTGTGGCCTGGTCGTATTTTATTGTATTGGCTGTAAGATCATTACCTTTAAATACTGTATTTGCTTTACCATATAAATAAAATTGCCTTGTTGGTATAAGCAATACCGCAGAATCTTCAGCTTTATATGTTACCGGGGCATCAAGCGAATCTTTTGAAATATTCAGCGTGTCAATGGCTATTTTCTTTATACTGTCGTTGTGGGTAGTATCTGCAATACTGGTATCTTTTTTCTCCCCGGCAGGTCTTGTCGTATCAGCGTTGTGTGTTAATGATTTGAAAAAAAAACTAAAATACTTACCCTTTGCCCCCGACTCGTGCGTTATAATTGCGAACAAAAGCACAAATAGCCCGGATAGTATATATTTTGCAGTAATTTTACGGGTATACGCCATACAAGTTAAAACAAAAGTAGGGCTTATAGGATAAATGATTTGTGAAGAATACTTTTAATGATGTGTTATTATGTTAAGAAAGACTTTTTTTATTATATCCTGTACTTTAATCCTTTGCGTATCATCTTCCTTCAAAACCATCTCTGATAAAGCTCCCTCTCAACAACACCTGCTGCGCACCATTATAGTGGATGCCGGGCACGGTGGCCCGGATGAAGGCGCCGTGGGCGAATATAGTAACGAAGCCGACATTACCCTGGCCATAGCGCTGAAACTTGGTAAAATGCTGGAAGACTCTTTACCCGACTGCAAAGTTGTTTACACAAGAACAACCCACGAACTGCCCGGTGGCCTGCAAGACCATAATGCGGCAAACAGGCTGAGGGCAAAAATAGCCAACGAAGCACATGGAGACCTATTTGTAGCCATTCACGTAAACGACCTGCCGCACCCATACCGTAAAACGGTTACAGGTTACCGTACACAAACTTATTACAAGGGCAAAGGAAAGAGCCGTACCAAGCACACCCGCAAAGTACCTGTTGTAAAGTATACAAAACTACCCGGCACAAAAACGGGCACAGAAACCTATATATGGGCAGTGGGCAAAAATGACCAGAAAAAAGAGTTTGTTGGAGCGAACGAAGAAGACTTATATGGCGAAAAAGCCGATAGCGGTTACCAGTATTTTGACAACCCCGAGGCGAAAATACTCGCATCGCTAAGAACACAAAAATATTTTAATAACAGCCGCATGATTGCCGGGTTTGTGCAAGATGAACTGGAAACTGCAGGCCGCGACAACCTGGGCGTAAAGCAACGGGACTGGGAAGGGATTTGGGTATTACAAGCTACAGCCATGCCCAGCATACTGGTTGAAACAGGGTTTATATGCACCCCCTCGGAAGAGGATTATCTTAACAGCACCAGGGGACAAAACGAAACAGCTAACTGTATATACCGGGCTATTGTAAAATACAAACAGGCTATTGAAGGCGGCGGCAAGTAATAAAATTACCTGCAGACCATTCAACTAATATTATTTACAGTTGTTTAGTTATTGCTGCACAATCAGTACCATAATTCTTTAAATCCTTTAAAAGGCCATGCAAAAACTATTCCGTATTGCGTTTAGCCTGTTTATTTTGCTTTGCTGCATGTCTGCAAGGTTGCCGCAAAACAACCCGTTACCAAAACAGTCCAGGAGCCTTTTGCGGACCATTGTGATAGATCCCGGTCATGGGGGCAAAGATGAAGGTGCACATGGCGCATATTCATTTGAAAAAGACGTTACACTGGCCGTATCACTTAAATTGCGGGATGCCATTCAGCGCGAAATGCCGGATGTTAATGTTGTAATGACCCGCACAACAGACGAGTACCCCAGCCTGTATGCACGCGCCAACCTTGCCAATGCTTCAAAGGGCGATTTATTTATCTCAATACATTGTAATGATGCCGGCACAATAAAACACAGGGAAGTTAGCAGTTACGAAACCCGTACTTATTATAAAGGCAAAGGCAGTAACAAAAAGAAATATACTAAAAAAGTACCTGTTTACCATACATGGACAACACCTAACCCGGCACATGGTACAGAAACTTATATTTGGGCGCTGCACAAAAACGATGATAAGATTTTGGCTATGCGGGAGAATGAATCGCTGTATATGGACAGCACTTCTGCAAAAATGGCCGCAGATTTCGATCCTGATTCGCCCGAAAAAAGGATTTTATATTCGCTTAAAACACAGCAGTATTTTACCCGCAGCAGCAACCTTGCCATGACGGTAGAAGATGAATTTACAAAAATAGGCAGGGTGAGCAGGGAGGCAAAACAGCGGCAGGTGGGCCTGTGGGTACTACAGGCAACAGCTATGCCAAGCATACTTATTGAAACTGGCTTTATCTCAAACCCTGATGAGGAAGATTACCTTAACAGCCAAAGCGGCCAGCAGCAAATGGCAGATGCTATTGTAAAAGCATTGCTGCGTTACCGGTATTCCCTTGAACACCAGGCATTAGTAAACCCGGCAGATAGCACTATTTCAACCGGGCAATAACCTGCCTTGTTTTATCCTCAAAATAATTACTCTTACATTTGTATAAACTATTTATAAACAGGCTGTCACCGGTAAACCACAAGAGCAGGCATTGGCTGCTGGCAAAACACAAGTACAATGAAATTATCGAACGAAACTAAGATTGGGGCGCTTACGGCTATTGCAGTTACCTTATTAATATTGGGATTTAATTTTTTAAAAGGCAAAAGCCTTTTTAAAACAGGCAACTTTTTGTATGCAAAATTCAGCGATGCAAAAAAACTTAACCCTTCCGACCCCGTATTTATAAAAGGCTACCAGGTGGGAAGCGTGTACAGCTCGGAGGTAAAGGGCGCCGACGTAAGCGTAATTATTGTATCAATAAAGCTTAATTCGGCATACAATATACCCGTCAATTCTGTTGCTTCTATTGATGCAAGCCCTTTCAGCGGCCAGTCAATTGACATTACACCCGGTAACAGCACAACTTTTTTAAACAGCGGCGATACTATACCAACTACCAACCAGGCCGGACTAATTGCAAGTGTAACCGATAAAATAGCCCCGATTGCAGACCAGTTAAAGGCAACACTATCATCCCTTGATACTGTACTGAGGAATGTTAACACGGTTTTAGACCCTACCACCAAAGGCAATCTTCAGAGTGTTATTGCTAACCTTAGTAAAGCAACAGCCAATATAGTTGTAACAACAGCCGATATGCAGAATGTATTGAATGCTGAAACTGGTTCGCTGTCAAAATCGCTGGACAATATTGAGCTGTTTACAAAAAACCTTGCTGACAACAACGACAAAATAACCGGTGTGCTAAGCAATCTTGATTCAACAACAGCCCACCTGTCAAAAGCTGATATTGAGGGTATAGCGGGCAATCTTAAAGCATCTACCGCCAAACTTAATGAACTGCTGTCAAAACTAAGTGCTGATAACAACTCTGTAGGGGCTTTGTTAAACAACAAAGAATTGTACAATAATATTAACACCACAATAAACAGCCTGCACATACTAATGGACGACCTTCGTGTACACCCAAGGCGGTATGTTAATGTTTCTGTTTTTGGAAGAAAAGACAAAGGCAATTACTTAACATCGCCCCTGAAAGACAGTACAAACACACAGGCAAAACCATGATGATTACCAGGGCTTTACTATACCCCGGGCTTTTAACGCTGATGATTATTGGGTGCGTTGCTGTAAAAGCTCAGCAAACTACATCACCTGC
>DASZUX010000010.1:0-8923 GCA_035547455.1 Chitinophagaceae bacterium | reverse complement strand
CTTATAAATATGACTTACTGCGCAATTATGTAATGGAACTTATACATTACGGGCAAAAGCTGCAGCCCGTATCTGCTATGCACCCGGCACATACTGCATCGGCCCGCGTATCTTCCCTGTTTATTGAATTACTGGAACGGCAGTTCCCCATAGAGTCGCCCCACCAAACGCTTGCATTGCGTACCGCCAAAGATTATGCTGACAGGCTGGCGGTGCATGTAAACCACCTTAATAAAGTATTAAAGGAGACTATGGGCAAAACTACTACAGAGATTATTGGCAGCCGTATAATGCAGGAAGCTAAAATATTGCTGAAACAAACCAATTGGAGCATCTCCGAAATTGCCTACTCCCTTGGCTTTGAAGAAGTAGCCCATTTTTCTAATTTTTTTAAAAGACATACAGCGTATTCGCCGGTAGCATTCAGGTCATAGAGCCGGTATTTGATTTTTGCAAATGATGGATTGCTGGTTACAAACAGCATGGCCCATGGCTGTCCTAATTTTACATCATAAAAAAAGGAACAGTTATGAGCACAAACAAAATTGCACTGGTTACCGGCGGCAGCCGTGGATTGGGCAAAAACATGGTATTAGCCATTGCAAAAAAAGGCATTGATGTTATACTTACCTACCACAGTAAAAAAGAAGAAGCAGAAGAAGTGGTGAAGGCTGTTGAAGCAGGTGGGCAAAAAGCGGCTGCCCTTCAGTTAAATACCGGCGATGTAAAAAGCTTTGATGCCTTTTTTAAAGCCCTGGGCACTACGCTTGATGCTAAATTTAACACGCAGCAAATAAATTTTTTGGTAAACAATGCAGGTATTGGTATGCATGTACCTATTGCTGAAACTACGGAGGAGCAGTTTGATAACATTATAAATATTCATTTTAAAGGGGTGTTTTTTCTTACGCAAAAAGCACTGCCGCTGCTTAATGATGGCGGGCGCATTATAAATATTTCTTCTGGTCTCGCAAGATTCAGCATGGCAGGCACATCCGTATATGGCTCGGCAAAAGGTGCTATTGAAACATTTACACGTTACCTGGCCAAAGAGCTCGGCCCGCGTGGCATAGCAGCCAACGTGGTAGCACCGGGCGCTATAGAAACCGATTTTTCAGGGGGTATGGTACGGGATAATCCGCAGGTAAATAAAATGGTAGCCGGTGTTACTGCGCTGGGCCGTGTAGGCTTGCCGGATGATATTGGCGGCGTGGTTGCGTTTTTATGTACAGATGAAGCAAGATGGATTAACGCACAGCGTATTGAAGTTTCAGGCGGCATGAATATTTAACGGTTAACCGCTATGGTAAACGGGCTTTACCATAGCTACCCTTTTATCTTTAGAAAGAAAGATGGGCAAATAACAAGGGAAAGTTTCAAATGACAGAAACCTTCCCTTGTTAATGATATTATTTACTGTTGGGTATTAAATCGCATAACAAAAAATCCCGGCCTTATTTAAGCCTTGCCAGCAATTTCTCATTCAGCGCTACAAAATCAGCATTAGGTACTTTTTTCGCAAGCTCAATAGATTTGTTTGCCGCGGTAACTGCACCCTGTTTGTTGCCCAGTTTTTCTTCAATTTGGGCAAGCAGGTAAAACATGTAATACGCATCGGGGGCCTGCTCTGTTGCTTTTACAGCCCACTCTTCTGCCTTATGCAGGTCTTTGCCATTGTTAAAATAATAACTTGCTGCAGCATAATAAGGCGGGTTTTTTCCGATAATAGCCGTATCTATTTCCTCCATAATACGCGTATCAATATCAGTGGTAACCGGTAATGCTACCATTGTTTTTTCCCACCATAAGCTTATTGCGCAGCTATTCTGTTTAACATCATCAATAGCAATGGAAAAAGTTTCCACTGGCAGTGGCAACTTATGTACCGGCACTTTTACCTGTACTACATCATTTTCCGCCTTATACAGTGCAGGGTTGTTAATGTCTAATTGTTTTGTAATTATAATTGTCCATTCGCTTACACCGGGTATGGTTACAAGGCCATATTTACCGGCAGGTATTTTAGTGCCGCCAATAATTACTTCGTCGCCAAAAGTAATAATGGTGGGCCCATTAGCGCCGGTACGCCATACTTTACCAAAAGGTACAAGGTCGCCAAAAATTTTACGGCCTTTCATACCCGGTCTTGAATAGGAAATATCAATGGAGGCAAGCCCAAAATCCTGGTGAATGTTTGCAGTGGGACTTGCCGCAGGTGTTCTAAATTGTTCAAAGCTGGTGGTAGCCAGCAAAACGAACACAAGTAAAAGCGATGTTTTCATTTTGTTGAAGATTTTTGGAAAAACAAAAATAGAAAGAACATATTAATTGCGTGCTAAATAAAGAAGCAGCACCGGCAAGTAAAAGGATAGCCACGTTAAATTCTTATATTTTTTCTTAATTCTGCTGAAACAGGTCAAGCAAATGCAGGGTCTTTAATTCAGAATCTGCAATATCCAGCATGGCAACGAGTTCTTTCAGTTCCGTATGCGACAGAAGCAGCTTAATGCCATCGCAGGGTGTGGGTATATAAATGGTTTTTGAATGTACAACATCGGTGCTGGAGAGGTTGCCCGCAAACTTTTTGATAAGATCAAAAAAAGCCGGAAATTCAGTACCGGGCAATGTGATAGCAACATTGCCAAATGCAAGCTGTATATTATTGCATTGCAGGCAGCGTATAATGTAGCCACCGCTTTGATTATAGTAAAGTGTTTGATAACTGCACATTTGCCTTTTTTGGAAACAAATTTGCGCGGCAACAACTACTGCAGTTTATAAAACAGGGAAATGTATTTACCAAGGCGGGAAATAGCAGCTTTAACGCAGCAGGTCGCAGGGTTTTAAGCCTGTGTGTTTTTTAAACGCTGCGGAAAAATGTGAAATGGAAGAATAACCCAGCAGTGCCGATACATCTGTAACGCTCAGGCTTTTTTCGTACAGCAGGTACTTGGCATGTTCCATGCGCTGTTGCTGGTAAAAATCGAATATAGTGGTGCCGAATATTTCTTTAAATCCTTTCTTAAGGTAGCACTCATTCATTGCTACCTTCCGGCTCAATTCTTTTATGGTAATAGGGTCGCCAATATGCTGCAGTAAAATTTCCCTTGCCTGGTAAATACGCTCACGGCCAAATTCATCGGCCAAAAATTTACATGTAAAACCTTCTTCTTTTTCATCCACAAGGCACTCAAGGCTGTACAGCAAAAGCTCGTGTACTTTGGCATTGGTAAAAATATTTTCCATGGCGCCGGTATAGCTATGGTTAAGCAGGGCATCCAGCGCAACACGCTTGCGGCTGCAAACAGGAAATATTTTTGTGAATGAATTAGGGTGCTTAAACGCAAGTACTTCATCCTTGCGGTTGCTTAGCTTTACATTGTGCACAAACTGGTGCAGAAAGGTAGAAGAAAAGTGAAATGAAAAAACATCTATGGTTTCATACTTCCCGCTGCAGTTTTGTGTCGGCAGTTCGCTGCATTGCGAGCAGCTTTTTTCAAAACAGTATTTATTGCCGGTTATACAAAAACGCAACTCTAAAAAGTTTTCCGAAGCGTTTTTCTCATTATAGTGATATACCAGCATACCCGTATCGTCACTTGACCATCTTTGCTGGGGGAAATAGCGCCGTATAACATATTGTATTGAGCCAGGAATATGCTGCTCTTTCATGTGCAACAAGTTCATACTCGGCTCTATCGTGTTCCTGTGCGCTACTTTCAATATATCTAAAACCTGCAACATGAGACAGCAAAATTAATGTATCTACATATAATCACAAAACATGCCATGTCACCGCAGTGTAAAACTTGGCAGTTTACCGGGCTGACTAATTGGCTGCCTTGCTTATTAATGCTTTAGCTAATTGCCCTAATGTAATAAGGCTTTGCTCAACAAGTGCGTCAAATGGCAGGCCAAAGCTTATGCGTATAAAATTGCTGAAACGGGCATCAGTACTGAAAATTTGCCCGGGCGCAATGCTGATGTTTTGCGCTATCGCTGCGTTATACAGTTCAAAAGCATTTATATGCTTGTCTAACTCAACCCACAGTACATAACCGCCCTGCGGGCTTGATACGCTGGTACCGGCAGGAAAATGTGCCATGATGGCCTGTATATATCGCAGGCATTGGGTATGCAGCGCTTTGCGCAGTTTGCGTATATGCAAATCATAGCGGCCGGTTTCAAAAAAATGAGCAATAGCTGCCTGTGTGGGTGTGGCGGAACTGATGCTGTGCCGCATTTTAATGTTCAGCACTTCTTCCTTAAACCTGCCTGGCACGCACCAGCCAACACGGTACCCTGGCGCCAGCGATTTTGATACGGATGAACAAAGCATTACCCAGCCCTGCTCATCAAAACTTTTACAGGTTACCGGCCTGTTTCTGGTAAAATAAATTTCTCCGTAAATATCGTCTTCAATAAGCGGTATTTGTTTGGCGGCAAGCAGGCTGACCAATTGCTGCTTTTTTTCAACCGGCATGCAACTGCCGGAGGGGTTACTGAAGTTCGGCACAAACAGGCAGGCTTTTATAGTTACCTTTTCAACAGCATTTTGCAGGTAGTCTATATCAATACCTGTAACCGGGTGAACCGGTACTTCCAACACCTGCAGGCCAAGGCTTAACAGCACATTAAAAATACCAAAATAGGCGGGGCTTTCAATAGCTACAGTGTCGCCGGGCCTCGTTACCGCCCTCAGGCAAAAAGCAAGCGCTTCAATGCATCCCTGGGTTGTTACCACGTCTTCTTCACTAATGCTTCCGCCCCAGGCAGCAGCATTTTTGGCTACTTGCCTGCGCAGGGCAGGGTTGCCCTGCAGGTTTTCGTAGCTGGTATTGGCCGACGGGCTTTTACGCATGGCTTCTGCCATTGATTTATTAAGTTTAGCCAGCGGCAGCAGGTTTACCGGCGGGGCTGAACGCGACAGGTGCAATACATTTTCCCCGGGTATATTTTGATACACCATTGCTATCATTTGTTCAATATTGCCTTGCCCCGGTTTTTTTGCGGGCTGCGCTATTGCCGCAGGTTTTACTAACCTTTCAGGCAGGTAGCGCACATAATAGCCAGACTTTGGCCTCGCTTCAATCAAGCCCATATTCTCAAGCTCTGAGTACGCTTTATAGGCGGTGCTAATGCTAATGCCCTGCTCCTGGCTTAAAGCACGTACAGAAAGAAGCTTGTCACCTGTTTTTAAAATCTTCTGTCGTATTTGATCTTCAAACAAGGCTATTATTTTCTCATATAAAAAGTCATCGCTTATTGTTTTAGGCATAAGTTTACAATCTGTTATGGTCAAAATTAATAAATCTGCATCTGTTCTGCCATCAAAATACGTTTTTACTTTGCCATATAAATTTTTACTGTTTATGAAGCTGGCTATTGTTGATTATGAAGAGAAGTACCAGCCATGTTTTGAAAAATTTAATAAGGCATGGCTTGAAGAATACTTTACCGTTGAGCCTGTTGATAAATGGGTGCTGGAACACCCGCGGGAAGCTATTCTTGATAAAGGCGGCAAAATATATTTTGCTATGGCCGACGGCGTTATTACAGGTACGGTAGCATTGCGGTTTATTGAAGAAGGTGTGTACGAAATGACAAAAATGGCAGTAGATAAAAACTTTCGCGGCGCGGGCATAGGAAAACTGTTGTGTAAAACAGCTATTGAAAAAGCCCGGGAACAGGGTGTGCGCCGGCTGATACTTTATTCAAACAGCATACTTAAAGATGCGTTGCATATTTACCGTAAACTGGGTTTTAAAGATATACCCGTGCAACCCGGTATGTACCGGCGCAGTGATGTAATGATGGAAATAATTTTTAAAACACCGTGAACATAATGAGTATGGAAGCTTTACTTACCCACGATGAAATACAGCAGTTAAGGGATGCAACAAAAGGCTGCGCAACGCTTGTACATTTTAACAATGCAGGGGCATCACTGCCGCCGGATGTGGTGGTAGATACGGCAATTGAATACCTGCGGGAAGAGGCCCTGAATGGCGGTTATGAAACAGAAGATAAGTACAGGGATAAACTGGCAAATGTTTACACTTCGATAGCAAGGCTTATTAATGCATCAGCAGGGGAAGTTGCTGTTACAGAGAATGCCAGCGCGGGCTGGTGGACAGCCTTTAACGGCCTCAGCTATGCACCGGGCGATGAAATAATAACCTGCGAGATGGAGTATGTTACCAATGTGCTGGGTTTTTTGCAGGCAAAAAAACTGGCTGGCGTAAAGGTGACGGTAATACCTAACGATGTGCAGGGCAATTTTTGCATTGAACAGCTTGAGGACGCCATTACCCCGAAAACAAAGTTAATTGCCGCTACTTATATAGGGTCGACGGCGGGCAATGTAATGCCTGCAGCGGCTATTGGAGAAATAGCCCGCAGGCATAATATTTTGTACCTGCTTGATGCCTGCCAGGCCATTGGCCATTTACCGGTTGATGTGCAGCATATTAAATGCGATATGCTGGCAGTTACAGGCCGCAAA
This sequence comes from Chitinophagaceae bacterium, assembly GCA_035547455.1. Taxonomy (GTDB): domain Bacteria; phylum Bacteroidota; class Bacteroidia; order Chitinophagales; family Chitinophagaceae; genus JABDFW01. Next base: position 2,418 of record DASZUX010000010.1, on the reverse strand, counting down.
TACCTGCGTGCACCACGCGGCACGGGTTTTTTATATGTAAGAAAAGCGCTGCAGGATACACTGAACGTAAGCAGCATGGATGGCTTTAGTGCCCCGCATGTTAACAGCACAGGCTTTTGTTTTAGAAACGACGCACGCCGTTTTGAGTTGTATGAAAAAAACCGTGCCCTTGTGCTGGGGCTGGGGTGTGCCGTTGATTATGCCATAACCGTTGGCATAGAAAGAGCCTGGCAAAGAATACAATACCTGGCAGCCTTATTGCGCAGCAGGCTGCAGCAGTTAAAAGGAGTAGTAGTGCATGACAGGGGCGGCGTATTGTGCGGTATAGTAACTTTTTCGGTACAGGGTGTAAACCCCCTTCTTGTACAAAGCAAGCTGGCTGCTCACCGTATTAACGTATCCGTAGGCAAGGCGCATTCAACTTTGTATTATATGGAAAAGCAGGGACTTGAGAATAATGTGCGTGCCTCCCTGCACTACTATAATACAGAAGATGAAATACAGCTTTTTTGTGAAGTACTCACCAAAATAACCAGCGCCTTTTAATTATTTGCAGGATAAATGCGTGCTGCCCAGCCGCCGCCTGTTGAAAGGTGTACGGGCAGTTTATCTGTGGCGGTAACCTTAATTACTTCGCGCGAATAATCGGTAGCCTCACGGTCTGCATTAACGCCATCTTTAAAAATCTCAGCCTCGTAGTTGCCGCTGCCCAGGAACGAAAGGTCAATGGTAATATCATGTGCATCCCAATCACCCATGGCGCCTACAAACCAGTTAGTGCCACTGCGGCGTGCTATAGCAGCATATTTACCCACCTTGCTGTCAAGCGCTACTGTTTGGTTAAACACAGTAGGCACAGAAGCTATAAAATTGGTGCATTCCTGTTCCTTCATGTAATTATTGGGGTTATCGCTCAGCATTTCAAAAGGGGCTTCATATACAACATACATGGCCAGTTGGTGGCAACGGGTACCCTGGCTCATAGGTGCGCTGTACACAGGGTTAAAATTTCTTTTATTGGCATTTTTCATGGCGCCGGGGGTATAATCCATTGGCCCCGCCAGCATACGTATAAAAGGTATGGTAACATCATACGGCGGCATATCTGCAGGCGACCATTTGGCGTTTTCCAATCCCCGTACCCCTTCAAAATTCATTACATTCGGGTAAGTTCTTTGCAGGCCGGTGGGCTTGTAGGCGCCATGGTAATCAATCATCAGGTGGTGGTCTGCGGCTTTTTGCGCCAGTGTGTAAAAAAAGTTTACCATAGCCTGGTCGTCCCTGTCCATAAAATCAACCTTAAAACCTTTTACACCCAGTTTTGCATAATAATCCAGCACTTCATCCATATCGGTATTCATTGGCTGGCTGCCTGCCCACAGCCACACACCTACATTTTTTTGTTTAGCGTAATCAATAATAGCCGGCAGGTCAATTCCGGGAATAATTTTCATGAGGCTTTTACCGTCACTCCAGCCTGCATCCATCAAAATATATTCTAAATGGTTGGCCGCTGCAAAATCAATGTAAAACTTGTAGGTATCAGTATTAATGCCTGCACGAAAAGGCACATGCGAAATATTCCAGTCGTTCCACCAATCCCACGACACCTTGCCGGGCTTTATCCATGACACATCGTCCACCCGCGACGGAGAAGCCAGCTTATATACCATATCGTTGTTAAGTAAGTCTTTATCGCTCTCACTAATAATCACAACCCTCCATGGAAAAGTGCGCGTACCTGTTGTTTTCGCAATATAGCCTGCCCTTTTTCTTACCAGCACCTGTGCATCATTTTGCGGGTTGGGCTTTGTTTCAAGCACATACGGCGCAAACGTGCCATGCAGATTATTACCTGGCCCTGCCTGCAAAAACATTCCCGGGTAATCCTCAAGGTCGGCCTCTGTAATGACTGCTTTTTTGCCGCCGGGCAACTCTACCAGCACCGGGGCAAAAGCAACGGTATCTTTTACAAATTGGGAGAGTTTTATATGCTGGTAAAGATTCTCAAAGCTGGTTTGAAATTTATCACCTTCATGCGGGTCGTTTGAGTAAGCCACGTAGGCAGAATCATCATCCGCAAAATTAAAATTGGCCTGCTCTGTGCCCATAACCAGGGAGGTGCTCATTTTTGTAAAAAAACGGTATGCCACCCCGTCATTATAGGCGCGGAATATTACACCGTAATCACCCTTGCAGGTAATTGTCAACTGGCTGTAATTATCAACAACAGTATCTTTTTTATAATGCAGGGCAGGTATTAGTTCGTTTGTCGTTTCAACCTTGGCTGATATAACCTTGGGGTTTGCGCCAATGGTATCTCCATAATCGGTAATTAGCGATATAATGGAAGGCGTAATTACCGGCTGCCCCTTATGGGTTACAGACCATTGCAGCGTTGCGCCTGCATTTACCTGT
>DASZUX010000009.1:0-4361 GCA_035547455.1 Chitinophagaceae bacterium | reverse complement strand
GAAAAAGTGCTTAAAATAGCCATCCTTTTCCGCAACGGCAGTGGCAGCCAGGCGCAGCGCAACGGCGATGGCAGTGATATGTTTGTGCCGGTATATGATAACGGCTTATATGCCCGTATTGACCGACCCTACTGCCAGCCTTTTTATGTACCGGTGCCTGAGCCTATTACCAAAAATGTGGGCGATAATGTAGCCATTACTGCTAAAAGCAGTCAAAGCGGAACACTTAAAATATATTACAATGGCCAGCAGGTAGCCAGCACAACCGGCGCATCAGCAACGGCAAGCCCTGTTATAACAACGCCCGGCAACCAGCAGATAATAGCGGTTATTGATAATGGCACTACTACCGCGAGCGATACGCTTAGCTTCATTGTATCTGCCGCCACTACCATTGCCGATTTACCGCCCGGCGTGAAAGACGGTATTAATTATGAAAGCGGCGATACCTCTGCAGTATTAGTGCTGTATGCACCCGGTAAGCAAAACATTTTTGTTACAGGCGATTTTAATAACTGGACACCCGGTCTTAAATACCAAATGAATGAAACCACGGACGGTAAACGTTTTTGGGTAAGGTTAACAGGCCTGACGCCGGGTACTGAATATGCCTACCAATATTTGATTGACGGCAAACTGAAAGTGGCTGATTATAATGCAGAAAAGATATTAGACCCCGATAATGACAAATATATTTCGCAGACCACTTACCCCAACCTTAAAGCATACCCTACCGGCAAAACAAGCGGTATAGTAAGCGTACTGCAAACAGCAAAGCCGGCATACACATGGCAGGTTACCAATTTCAGCAGGCCTGATAAACGCAACCTGGCGATTTATGAATTATTGGTGCGCGATTTTACTGCTGCGGGTAACTGGCAAACGCTGAGAGATACGCTGGGCTATTTAAAGCGCCTTGGTATAAATGCTGTTGAAGTAATGCCTTTTAACGAATTTGAAGGCAATAACAGCTGGGGTTATAATCCTGACTTTTATTTTGCGCCGGACAAAGCATACGGCACCGAAACAGCCTTGAAACAATTTATAGACGCGTGCCACCAGCAGGGTATGGCAGTGATAATGGATATGGTGCTGAACCACTCTTTTGGCTCGTCGCCAATGGTGCAGATGTACTACGACGCCACTAACAACATTCCGGCTGCAGATAACCCTTGGTTTGCGCAGCACTATACCCACGCCTATAATGTTGGTTTCCAGTTTAACAATGCCAGCCAGGCCACAGCCGATTTTCGTGACAGGGTAATTGCTTATTGGCTTAATAACTACCATATTGACGGCTACCGTTTTGACCTTGCAAAAGGGTTTACACCTACCAATACCTGCGATGTAAACGGCAATAACTGCAACGTAGGTGCATGGGGCAATTACGACCAATTGCGGGTAAACATTTGGGACAGCATTTACAAGCACCAGCAGGCGGTATCGCCCGGCAGTTATTGCATACTTGAGATGTTTGCCGATAACAGCGAAGAAAAAATTGAAATGGGTACAGGGATGATGGTATGGGATAATATGAATGCCACCATGAACCAGGTTACCATGGGGTATAATGATAATTCAGACTTTAGCTACGGCATATATTCATCAAGAGGCCTTGCAACGCCGCTGACAGTAGATTACATGGAAAGCCACGATGAAGAAAGGCTTATGTGGAAGAATATACAATACGGTAACAACAATGCAGGCTACAATGTAAAAGATACGGCAACAGGGCTTAAACGCAATGCTATGGCAGCGGCTTTTTGGGCAATGCTGCCAGGCCCTAAAATGATTTGGCAGTTTGGCGAACTTGGGTACGACTACAGCATAAACACCTGCAGTGACGGCGTTACGATAAATAACAATTGCCGGTTAGATACCAAGCCCGTTAAATGGAGCTACCTGCAGGATGCAAGGCGTGCAGGTTTATACAATACTTATGCTGCGCTGCTGCGCCTGCGCAGTCAGCCTGCTTATGCTACCACTTTTACCACCGGCACGGTTAACTATAACGTAAGCAACGGCACTACTGTTAAATGGCTTAATGTTACAGGCAGCACACTTAAGGTTGTAGTAGTGGGCAACATGGGGGTAACGCAACAGTCTGCGCAGGTAACCTTTCCCAATACTGGTACATGGTACAGTTACTTAACAGACTCCTCTGCTACCATAAGCAGCACAACACCAACCGTTACATTAAAGCCGGGAGAGTTTTACGTGTTTACTAATATAAGCCTGCACACATTGCCTGTAAAATGGCTAAGTTTTACTGCGCAAAAAGCAGGCGAAAGCAGTATACAGCTTAACTGGAGCACTACTGAAGACGTTAACAACAGCCATTTTAATGTAGAAAGAAGTATTAACGGGGTGAATTATTCCGTAATAGGCAGCGTGCCTGCCGGCAAGGCTGTAAATGGTATAGAAAACTACAGTTTTACTGATGTTGGCCCCTACAACGGCATGAATTATTACCGCCTGCAGCAGGTAGATAAAGATGGCAGCGCAATACGTTCAAAAACAGTACAGTTAAGTATTACAGGCGCCTATACCTCATGGCAGGTGTACCCCAACCCGGCTGCAGCCGGTACGGCTTTATATTTTAATACAGCGCTTTCAAAAGTACAACTGCTGCTTACCGATGCATCCGGCAGGATAGTGTACAAAGACAGGTTATCGTCAGTGGTAACAGGGCAAAAGGTAAGCATCCCGGTGCAGCAATTTGCAAAAGGAACTTATTTATTGAAAGTAAGTACTGATAAACTGAGCCACACCGAAAAAATACTGGTGCAATAAAACAATAAAAAAGCCACCATACCCCCTGTATAATGGCTTTTGTTGTTACCTGTAACTGTAACAGCATGCTAAACAACACCAATAAACGCATTTTTGCCATTGTATTTAGCAGGTGGCTGAAAACGGTTAATAAGCGGTTGCTTTTATTTGGCGGGTGGATTTGCAGTACATTAAAGGCATGGCATATTTTAAATGGCAAAGCCACCAAATATTGATGGCTTTGCCTGGTTAGGCCGGGAGCATAGCTGCCGGTAAGTTTACGTATGTTTATTATACGATGTTTACTTCTCTTTCCAGCGTGATGCCGAATTTGTTTTGCACACTGTCAAGTATTTCGCAGGAAAGGTTGAAAATATCATTCCCCTCAGCGTTGCCATAGTTTACCAGCACCAGTGCATGTTTGGCATGTACGCCGCAATCACCACGCCGGTAACCTTTCCATCCGCATTGTTCAATCAGCCAGCCGGCAAATATTTTTGTGTAGCCGTCTCCTGCGGGGTAACCCTGTATGCCGGGGTATTCCTGTTTAAGGGCAGTAAACTGTGCATTGGCTATTTGCGGGTTTTTAAAAAAGCTGCCTGCGTTACCAATTACAGCAGGGTCGGGGAGTTTTGATACGCGTATATTAATTACAGCCTGTGCTATGGCCTTAATGCCGGGTTCTTTAACCTGCATGCGTTGTAACTCCTGTTCAAGGGCGCCGTACGATGTGTGGAACAATGGTTGTTTGTTTAAGCGAAATGTAACGGTAAGTATTACAAAACGGCCTTTGTACTGGTGCTTAAAGGCGCTTTCACGATAGCCAAAACCACAATCGTTCAGGGTAAAGGTTACAACTTTACCTTCTTCAATATCCCATGCCTCCAGGCTGTCAAACACGTCCTTTATTTCAACACCGAAGGCGCCGATGTTCTGCATTGGACTGGTACCCACACAACCGGGTATCAGGCTAAGGTTTTCAAGACCGGCATACCCTTGCTCAACACAGTATTGCACAAAGCGGTGCCAGTTTTCGCCACCGCCGGCTTTTACATAATAATGCAGGTTGTCTTCTTTTACCAATCCCACCCCTTCCATGCTGTTTTTCAACACCAGCCCCTCAAAGTCATGGGTAAGCAGTATGTTACTGCCGCCGCCAAGAACAAGCAGGGGTAACGATTTGTTTTTTGCATAAGTCAGTAGTTCGGCGAGTTCGCCAACAGTGGCAAAAGATGCAAAATACCTGGCCGTAACATTGATATGAAAAGTGTTATAAGGAAGCAACGAAATATTTTCCTGTATATACATATTGCAAAGTAACAAAATAAACAGTTGTATTACAATGCAGTAGCAAACATGTAGCCATCACCTGTTTTTAAACCGTTGCTGTTAAAAGCGCTTTTTTTAAGACAGCAGAAACTTCAGCAGCGTTTTCCATTACCATCAGGTGGCCGCCATTGTTAATTATTACATTTGCTTTTACATATTTGGCGGTAAGTATTTTATCCGCCGACCCATGGATATGAAAAACATTAGGAGGAACGATTGTGTTGTACCAATGTAATAATGTCCACATGGCCCAGTCGTTA
>DASZUX010000008.1:0-3984 GCA_035547455.1 Chitinophagaceae bacterium | reverse complement strand
AGTCTTTCTGATGCCTTTATACGCATTGGCGATGCTGAAAAAACACAGTGGCAGCCTTATTATTATGCAGCACTGGCACTGTCAACGGCCGGCTGGATGGGTACACAAGCCAAGGATTTTGACCTGGATGCCAATGCGCAGAAAATGAATACCCTTTGCGATAAGGCAGAAGCTTTAGCCACTACAGACGCTGATAAGAGTGAAATTTGCGCCATACGCAATATGAGTGCAACGCAGCAAATGATGGTTGACCCGCAAAGCCGTTATATGCAATACGGTATGGAAGCCAGCAACCAGCTTAAAAAAGGTATGCAGCTTAATCCCAACAATCCCCGCCTGTATTACCTGCAGGGCATGAGCCTGTTTAATACGCCTACCCAATATGGCGGCGGTAAGGATAAAGCCAAACCGGTTTTTGAAAAAGCAATAAGTTTATATAACGCTGAGCAGCCCGACGGCTTTAGCCCAAGATGGGGTAAAGACCAGGCAGTAGCACAACTGGCATTATGCCAGTAATAATACAGCAAACCAGCTATAACAGCGGCAGTTTATAACTGCCGCTATTTACCTTTTAAGCCATTAGTATGGAAGAAAAAGAAAAATACCTATCCCCGGAAGAAAGCATGCGGCTAATAGAAAGCATGATTAACAGGGTAAAAGACCGGTTTAATGAGGATGGCAGGTTATACCTTTTTTGGGGCTGGCTTATTTTTTTATGCAGTACAGCCGAGTTTGTACTGTATCATTTTCTTAAATATGACAAGCATTATCTTGTATGGTCAGTATCATGGGTTGCGCTTGTTTACCAGCTTATTTATTTTTATAAAAAAAGGCGTAAGGCAAGGGTGGGCACTTACACAGGTCACATAATCAGGTACGTTTGGCTAACGTATGTTATACTTTCTTTTCTAATAGGATTTTTAATAGGTAAGCTGGGTAACGGCGGCAGCGGCAGTTACTTTTATTATATCTTCTCCATTGTGCTGGCTTTATACGGCATGCCGTTATTTTTATGCGGCATCATTATCAGGTTCAGGCCGCTGGTATATGGCGCCGTTTGCTGCTGGGCGCTATCAATTATAACTACATTTATTCCTTACGATTATCAAATGCTTATGCTGGCTGTTGCAATGATAGCCGGCTGGATAGTTCCGGGATATCTTTTGCAGGCAAGGCACAAAAAAGAAAACTAAAATAATTTATCATGAATGACGAAGCGCTTTCACCGGAAGACAGCCTGAAACTAATACAGGCCATGATAAGCAAGGCAAAAGAGACCTTTGCCGATAATAGTTACTATTTTTTATTGTGGGGCTGGCTCGTTTTTGCAGCATGTATCGGCCAGTTTGTACTAAAAGCAATTTTCAACTCCCCTTACCACCCGGTTGTTTGGTGTGTAAATATTCCTGGTATCGTTTTCTCACTTACCAGGGTTTTAAAAGGCAATAAAACCCTTGTTGCCAGGGGTTATGTTACTGCCATTCTTGATTACCTGTGGGCTGGTATAGTACTTTCTTTTATTTTATTTGGGTTTGTATGTGCCCGGATGGGCTGGCAAAATTGCTATATGCTTTATATGCTGTTATATGCTATGGGCAGTTTTGTTACAGGCCGCCTGTTGCGATTTGCTCCCTTAGTATGGGGTGCCGCTGCAAGTGCGGCGCTGGCGTTTATAACAACATTTACCACTTTTAATATTAATATACTCCTTTGTGCTGCAGCAGTTGCCTTATGTTATATTATACCGGGTTACATGCTAAAAGCAACATACAAAAAACAGTAATTTTTTATGCACGAAGAAAAGGAACTTACAGGGGAAGAAAGCCTGAAGCTGATAAGCCGCATGATTAATGAAGCAAGAGGATATTTTTATGAAAGCGGGCTGGGTGCGCTGGTATATGGTTTTGCGGCGGTAATATGTTGTATATTGAGTTACTTTAGCGAAACGGGCAAAATCAACTTTCCCTTTCACCCGTTTTACCTTATGGCGCCTGTATTTGTACTGCAGGGCTTTATACAGTACCGCGAAGAAAAAAAGAAAAAAGCCAAGACGTTTACCGATGAAGCGATTGATTATGTATGGACAGGCTTTTTTATTGCTATATTAGCGGCCATGTGTGCAGGCTTTGCGGGAATACATTATGTACAAATAAGCTTTGTTATTATACTTGCCGGGCTGGCCAGTTTTTTAACCGGTACGCTTTCCAAAATGCGCTACCTGGTTGTTTGCAGCTTTGTATGCTGGGCTGCAGGCATTTTTTCTTTCTTTTTACAAAACCCCAATATATACCTTGTGCTTGCCTTTGTGGCCGCACTTATATGGATAGTGCCGGGCTTTATATTAAACGCCTACTTTAAAAAACAGCAGCATGGAAGATGAAAAATCATTAACCGGCGAGGAGAGTCTTGCGATTATTACACGCATGATTAACAAGGCTAAATGCGAATACGAAGAAACCGGGGTTAGTGCTTTGTTGTGGGGCAGTGTTATTACAATTTGCAGCCTGGTAAGTTTTACAGGGCGGCAACTGGATATTGACAGCCTTGATTATATATGGTTTTTGCCGATTGGGGCCGTAGCGGCACAAGTAATTATTGCCGTGCGTGAAAGCCGCAGGAAAAAATACCGATCTTATGACGATGCCACTATGGGCGGCATCTGGATTAGTTTTGGTATTTCCATGTTTCTTTTTTCCTTCTACGCATCAAAGTTTAATATACCGCATGCCAATGTATTGTTTTTAATTGTATATGGCATACCCACATTTGCCACAGGTATAAGCCGCAATTTTAAACCCATGATATGGGGCGGCATAGCCTGCTGGCTTTTAGCGGTAGCCGCCATGTACACAAAGCCGCCATATACCCTGCTGTACACTGCGGTAGCTGCACAACTGGCCTGGTTTATACCCGGGTTAATTTTAAGAAAAAGATACGTGAAAGCCAGGAGCGGAAATGTTTAAAGAATTAGACCCCATATTACACTCGCAGTTAAGGCTTGCAGTAATGAGCCTGCTGATAAGCGTAAGAGAGGCGGAGTTTACCTTTATTAAGGAGAAAACCAATGCCACCGCCGGTAACCTAAGCGTGCAGGTACAAAAGCTTAAGGAAGCAGGTTATATTGAGGTGGTAAAAGAGTTTAAGGATAATTACCCTAACACTACCTGCCATATAACCCCACAGGGTATTAAAGCTTTTGAAGAGTATGTAAAAGCCTTGCAGGAATACCTTAAAGTAGGCCAAAACAAATAACCCCCATGCCTGTTACCCCATTGAAGTTTTGTTAACTTAAAGTTTTTATAAAACGGTTTTTGCCTTATACTTTATGCAAAAAACAGGTGTAAGTTTACTATTGTAAAATTTAAGCAGCGCAGCGTAGCCTGCCATACCCGGCCAGTTTCCATTTTTTGTTTTGTAAATGTAATTTTTGTAACAAACCGTTGCTAAGCAGGCAATATCAGGTTATTTGCAGGGTAATGCAGCTATGTGCGCAATATTCACTATTTAAAAAAGCATAATTGTAGGCTAAAAAACATATTATTGCACTAAACTTTAACAGTAACAGGTTTTAATCAATTCAAGCTGCAACAATATACAGCATTCCGGCCAAGCGGCATTAGTGCGCTGCGGAATGTAAACGTTAAGTTTTATATTGTATTAATGAAAGCTTATGAAGTTTACAGCAGTAATATTACTGGTTTGTTTAAGTATTAATGCTTTAGGGCGAATTGATGAAAATGATGTGTATTGCTACATGAAAAGCATAGGGATTAAAAACCCAGAAATTGTACTTAAACAGGCTATTTACGAAACGGGCCATTTTAAAAGCCTTGTTTGCCTAAAGAAAAATAACTTATTTGGTTTTAGAAGCGTGGTAATTTACAAAAGCTTTGCCACTTGGCAGGAGAGTGTTGATTATTATAAAAGATGGCAGGACAGGCACTACACCGATACAACCGAAGATTATTATCATTTTTTGCAACG
>DASZUX010000007.1:0-4532 GCA_035547455.1 Chitinophagaceae bacterium | reverse complement strand
CACAAAACCAGGTGAGATTATTTTTCCGGACGTATAACTTTCCATACCAACTTGTCCATATCAGCCACAAAATTTTTATCCCCGCTGCGGGTATTAGCTAATATAGCCCAGCTATAACCGTTATGCGCACGCACCAGTTCGGTAGCGGTGCCTGGCAGGCTGCCCGTATGCCACCAGTTATAATTACCATTTACAGCCCATCCGCAGGCGTAGTTTTTATTGGCAGAAGAAGGTGTTACCATAAGTGCTATTGTAGCGGGTTGTAATATATCAGGCTTTGTAGCAAAGCTGTCAACCTCAAAAACGAATTTTAATAAGTCCCTGGCACTGGCTATCCAGCCACCATGGCTATCCATGCGGGTTATATTATAAATATAAGGATCTTCCCCATCCTGCCCGTAATACTTTACTTCTTCTTTCTTCCTGTCTGCAAAAAAATTTCCTCCTATTTTCATATCCGTAATGCCGGCAGGCAACAGTATGTGCTTTCTCACATATTGAGCATATTTCTCTCCGGACACTTTTTCGATTATCCTTCCTAAGAGGCAGTACCCGAAATTGGAATAAGCAAATGCCTTTCCTGGTGCCGTTTGCAAGGGCAGACTGTCTAAGGTATATGTTATTACCTGTACCTGGGTAAGAGAAGGATCTAAAAACATGGGATCCTCGTCATTATTGCTCCAACCACCGCAGGTATGCTGCAATAATTCATGTACGGTAATTTTATTAACATCCCCTTTATAAGGAAGCATCCCGTAAAGGTTACCCAAAACACCTCCCTTCCCAAACACTTTTGCATCTAACTGCAGCCGACCGTCCTCTACCAGCTTCATAATTGCTGCCGCCGTAATGGGCTTTGACACACTTGCGATGCGAAACAGGCTGTTATTCGTTACTTTCTCACCTGTTGCGCTGTCGGCAAGGCCATACCCCTTTGCCAGTATTATTTTGCCATCTTTGGCAATAGCTATGCTCATACCCGGCACATGATATTTGGCCATATACGCTTGCACCAGGCTGTCTGTGCGCTGCTCAATAATACTGCCAGGCATCCCGCGGCTACCCATAGTAATAACTGAAATAAAAAGCACCCCGGCCACAGCAAGGGTACTTTTTGCAAGTTTATATTGAATGATATACATATCGCGGCAGTCTCAGGCTCCTTCCACCCTGTGCACTCATCACCATGGCTATCTTTAGTAACGACGCCCCGTTTTACTCCAATCTTTCACTTTTTTAATGCGTACTCTTATTCTACCTTTAAACTTTTCACCGGGTTGGTGAGTGCGGCTTTTATGCTTTGATAGCTCACGGTTAATAAAGTTATTAAAATTACTGACCCCACAGTATATACAAAAAGCCACATTGAAATAGCAATGCGGTAGGCGAACCCTTCAAGCCATTTGTGCATGGCATACCATGCTACGGGCGCAGCGATAACAAAAGCAATGAGCACCAGTTTTAAAAAGTCTTTTGACATTAGTGACACCAGGCCGCTAACGCTAGCACCTAAAACTTTGCGTATGCCAATTTCTTTAATATGCTGTGCAGTGGCAAAAGTGGCCAGGCCAAATAGCCCCAAGCATGCTACAAAAATGGTAAGCCCGGCAAACACACCCAAAATACTACCTATATTTTCTTCCGCTTTGTAAGTATTATTGAAACGGTCATCAAGAAACGAGTACGTAAAGGGAGTATCTGTTTTAAATGCATCCCATTTATGCTTAATAGCTGCGAGCACACCGGGTACATCCTTACCGGTAATTTTTACAATAATATTGCCATAATCATTGTTTGCCATTGTCATAACAAGGGGAGTAATGGCTTCGTGCAGTGATTTAAAATTAAAATCCTTTACAATACCAATAACATGCAATGTGTGCTTTATATTGTCATTTTGGGTGTATGAGACTGTATGTCCTTCAAACCCATCTTTCCAACCAAAGGTTCTTGCGGCGGTTTCGTTAACAACAACGGCGGAGGAATCTGCGCCATAAGACTTTGAAAAGTTTCTCCCCTGTACTATCTTCATGCCAAGCGTTGATATATAATTATAATCAACATCATACCGTAATGTTTTTACAAGATTTGTGGAAGAATTGTCGGGATATACAAAAAAATTATTACCATAGCTAAAACCTGCCGGCAGGTAACCTGAAGCACTTATATTAATCACGCGGGGATCTTGCGCCAGTTTTTGCTTAAACCCATCAGAGTTCTTACCAAGTGCTCCTGAATTTTCAATTACTATTACATGGTTTTTATCATACCCCAGGTCTTTATGGTGAATATAGCTAAGCTGGTTATACACTACCATTGTACCAATGATAAGGCTTATGGAGATAAAAAACTGGAACACCACCAGCCCGCTGCGAAAAGCAACATTTTTTTTGCTGCCTGCAAACCTTCCCTTAAGTACGGCAACAGGATTGAAAGATGATAAAAAGAAAGCAGGATAGCTACCGGCTAATACACCGGTAAATATACCGAACGCAAACAAACCCGGCAGCACCCAGCGGCTTGAAAAAGGATTAAGGTGCAGGTTTTTACCGGTTATGCTATTAAGCACTGGCAATGACCAATATACAAGGCCAATTGCAATAAGCATAGCAGCCGCAGTAAGCAGTAATGACTCTGTTAAAAACTGCCGCACCAATTGCATTTTTAAGGAGCCCATCACCTTTCTTATACCCACCTCTTTTGCACGCTTTGCGGCGCCGGCAGTACTAAGGTTCATAAAATTAATACACGCAATCAGCAGCATAAATACAGCTACGGCACTAAAGATGTACACATACTGCTTATTACCGCCTGGCTCTATTTCACCATTAAGATCGCTGTTTAAATGAATGCTGGTAAGCGGCTGCAGGTAAAAATTTAAACTGTTGCCTTTTTGCCGGAACTCAGACAAGGTTACCCCTAAACCCTGTTGTATTTGCGGACCAATATACTTGTCAACCTCTCCCGGCAGTTTGGCTTCCAATTTTTTGTAATCATATCGCTTGGGCAACAGCAGGTATGTAAAGAAGTTGGAGGACATCCATGAATCGGAGCGCGCTTCGGGCAATGTTGTAAGCGAAGCCATCATATCGAAATGAAAATGACTTTCATCAGGTATTTTATCATACACGCCTGTTACGGTGAGCGAAGCGTGATCCTCAGGGAACTCAAGCACCTTGCCTACAGGGTCGTCATTGCCAAAAAATTTTTTGGCCGTGGCGTTGCTTAATACAACCGTATTGGGCTTCAGCAAAGCAGAAGCCTCATTACCCTTTAACAGGGACACAGTAAATACCCTGAAAAAATTTGAATCTACAAATGCAATGGCGTCGTCTTTAAAGGATTTTTTACCATAAACGGCTTTATGATTGCCCACCGGTCTTATGCGTGTAGCCTCAAGTACTTCGGGGAAATCTTTTTTGAATGCTGCAGCTAATGGTGGCATCACATTAGCCTCTTTAACAACGCCGCTTTGCATTACCCCCCGAAAGGTCACACGCACTATACGGTCAGCATTGCTATTATACCTGTCGTAACCCAGTTCGTTTTGCACGTATAATGTAATAAGTAAGCAGGTAGCCATGCCTAATGCAAGCCCCAGTATGTTAATTGCACTAAAAGCCTTGTCGCGCATAAGGTTGCGCAGAGCGATTTTGAAATAATTTTTAAACATTTGAAAGCTGGTTTAATATTAATTGATCGGTGGTTAAGTTGCCAGCATTTCCCCTGTTAAATGTTGTAGTTTGTGCTTGGTTTTTTAAAATTCGTTATTTTATATTGATTGATAAAAGATTTTTGTGCAGCCGGTTAAAATTATATGTAATGTCAGGTACTTTATAATAGTACAATCAAAACCAGCCGTTTTACTTTCCATTTTTTTAACGCCTGCTATTTATCGTCTTAACCAAACGCTCCTTTTCTTTTCACTTTACTTATTCTGTCTTCAAACTCTTTACCGGGTTTGCCAGTGCAGCCTTTACGCTTTGATAACTTACTGCCGCCACTGCAATTATTATTGAAAGTGAGCCCGCCACTGCAAACACCCACCACTCCACATTAATACGGTAGCTATAGTCTTGCAGCCATGTGTGCATAGCATACCATGCAACCGGGGCAGCAATAATAAATGCAGCGATAACCAGTTGTAAAAAATTTTTACTCAACAGCAAAACAATAGAAACGACACCCGCCCCGAGTACTTTACGTATACCAATCTCTTTAATCCTGTTTTCAGCCATATAGGTAGCAAGGCCAAATAAGCCAAGGCATGATATAAAGATTGCAAGTGATGCAAATAGCAGAGATAAACTACCGGTGCGCTGCACTTCTGCAAATTTACGGGCGTATGCCTCGTCTGCGAACACATAGTCACATGGGTAATCGGGATTATATTTTTTAAATATAGTTGTAGCCTTTGCAATATTATCTGCGACTGTACGCGCAGGGTTCAACTTAAAGTGCATAGTTTGAAAAAAATAAGACGGCCCGCTTATTATCATGGGGTTTACACTGCTTTCAAAGGGTGATTCCAG
>DASZUX010000006.1:0-4797 GCA_035547455.1 Chitinophagaceae bacterium | reverse complement strand
GGGAATGACAGGATGCGGGTGTTAAATGTATTGATACCGCCCGGCGATACCTCTTTATACCACCTGCATTCAACGCCTTCCGTTTTTATCACCTTTACGGCAACCAAAACGGGTTCGCAATTGTGGGGGGCGGGGCCACAGCACAGTGTAACAGCGCCTGGCGTTATATATTTTGAAAACCTTGCTGCACCGCATACACGTATTCACAGGGTATGGAACGAGGATAAGGACACATTTCACGTAATGGATATTGAGCTGTTGGGTAACCATACGGGTTTTACACAACCACCCCTTCAGCACCAATACCTGCACAAGGTTGTGGATACACCCTGGGCGCGGGCTTACAAAATAACGCTGCCTCCCGGTACATATATTAAACTGGCAGACAGAAAAGCATCCTTAGTATTGATTGCAGTGAAAAGCGCTCTTGCGCATATTATTGAAAATGGCGCCGAAAGGCAATCCGCCTTGCAGCCGGGCCAGGTGGTAGGGATAAACGACTCTGAACATTTTACTTTATTAAATGCAGGTACTGCTGAAAGTGTGTTTGCATTAGTTGAACTTGCGGGTGACTGATGGACCCCATGACTTTAGGCATAAATTTTTAGTACCGGTAAGTTAAAAAAGGTAATAGAAGATATCAAAGTTTCTCTCTTCATTCTCTTTATCTTGCAGCAAGCATGCAAACCATAATAGCTATATTGCGGGGTATTAACGTTGGCAAAAACCAGCTTAAAATGGCTGACCTGAAAGCTTTATATGAAAGCCTGAAGTGCAGGGAGGTTGTTACCTACATACAAAGCGGTAACGTGGTATGTAAATGCCCTGCATCGCTGGCACCTGCGCAGTTAAGCAAAAAGGTGGAGCACCAGATAAATAAACAGTACGGTATAGTTGCACCGGTTATTACTTTAAACATTAACGAAATGGCGGCTGTGGTGGCCGCCAACCCGTTTGTAAGCCAGCCGGGCATTAATGCAGAAAAGCTGCATGTTGCTTTTTTTGCTGAAACGCCGGCACAGGAAAATATTAATAATGCAATGCAATACGATTATCCCCCTGACAAATTTATAATGGCAGGCAAGCACGTGTACCTGTATTGCCCCGGCGGTTACGGTATAACAAAGTTCTCAAACACTTTTTTTGAGAATAAGCTAAAAGTAACCGCTACCACGCGCAACTGGAGAACGGTGAATATACTCCTGCAAATGGCACAGCAAAGCTAAAAGCATAATCATTACCCCATGCAACCCAATACTGGCCTGCACATCAACAAACGTTATATAAATGTACTGCTGCTGTTAGTAATAGTGCTTTACATCATCAACAGCTTGTGCTATTTGCGGGCGCAGTCTATTACTGATGACGAGGGATCGTTTTACAGTTATGCTAAAAGATACCTTAAAGGCCGGCCGGAAAGGATTTACCCCGCAGCCGATAACAGCAAGATGCCATTTAATGTAGTAAATACATTGCCGCGGGTAGCGGAGCAAATTATGCACCCTGCTTTAAAAAAAAGTGATAATGGCGATGGTGACATTATGATGGGCCGGTATGTAACATTGTTTATTTCTGTTTTTACCATATTGCTGGTATTTGCCTGGGCCGGCCAGTTGTATGGCCCCGTAGCTGGGTTGTTTGCCGCGTTTCTTATGTCTTTCTGCCCTAACAATCTTGCTAATGCTTCGCTTGTAACAAGCGATAGTTATTCCGTATTATTCCTGCTGCTGTGTATATTCCTGCTGTGGCGGTTTTGCCGCGCGCCCGCAATAAAAAATTTCATACTGCTGTCCGTAGCGGTGGCAGTAGCGCAACTGGTAAAGCAATCACTATTTCATTTATACATTATTGTACCCTTATGCCTGCTCATACATTTTCTTATTAATAAAAAAACATTACAGGTTAAAAAGTTTGCAGGCTATTTTCTGTTATTTGTTGCCATCAACTGGTTAATTATAAATGCGGGCTATTATTTCAGCGGGTCGTTTATGGCGCTGGGTAATTATCATTTTATGAGCAACCTGTTCATAGGTGTACAACACAGTTTTCCTTCGTGGCTGCCTGTGCCACTTCCCAGGCCTTTTGTTGACGGGCTTGACATGGCCAAATACTACGACCAGCTTGGCGGCGGTTATAACCAGCTTAGCTCATTTGGTAAGGTAACTATACTGGGCAGGTCAGCTACGGGCGGCGCTTTCTGGTATTATTATTTTGTATCTGTTTTCTTCAAAACACCGGTTAGTTATTTTATACTGTTAGTGTGGAGCATAATATTGCTCCTCAAACACACATCCTTTAAATTATGGATAAACAAGGAATTTTTTTTGGCAATGCCAGTGGTATATTTTTTGGTTACTCTCAGCTTCTTTTATAAAACACAATGCGGTATCAGGCATCTTATATTTATCTACCCCTTTTTGTTTATAATGTGTGCAGGCGTTGTTCCGTATATTAAAAGCAGGTATAGCATTGTTGCAGCTACGGCTGCATGCATATTTTTAATAGTAAGTGTTTTGCGTTACTGGCGTAATTATTATCCCTACACCAACGAGTTTATCGCTGATAAAAAAGTAGCTTACCAATACGTTGGCGCCGGCAACCTTGAATTTCACCAGGCATTTTTATTTTGTGATGAATACATAAAAACACATCCCGGTGTTAGCTGGGTGCCCGCGTACCCAAAGGCAGGCACGTTCTTAATAACTACGGATGATTATCTTGATATATGGAACCGTCATACCTATAACTGGATTGCACGCTTTAAACCGTCGGGCATTGTTGCATTTAGTGAATTGCTGATAACTGTAACTCCAGATGACCCCGGTACCGGCAAATAACTCCTGTTTTATCCCATTTACTTAATTTGAGTACTTATAGCCTGCTTAAATTATACTTGCACATATAATGTTTTGGCCTTAAAGACTGCTGAATAATTTTTAAACATTATTAAACCAGCCTTAATACGCAGTATTTGCATTAAGTGTGAATTAAACTAAATTAATATGCTTCCATTTCACAAACATGCAGGTTACATTTGGTTAACCGTTTTAAAATCAATCCTGATGAACTACCAGCTTATTTTATTGAACAATCCCCCGGTGTACGAATTGTCTAAAAGATTTTCAGCTTTTGTTTGTATGAACAAGCAAGACTTTAAACCTGTTGCAGAAAACATTCAGTCTATTCTGCATACCCCGCAGATGATTATTATGCAGGCCGACAGTAACCAACTGCAGAACGACCTTGAATTGCTGCTGCTTTTAAAGACAAACCCACTTTTTAAAAATGCGCCGGTAATTATGTTTACGCTTGACCGTACCGCTGATGACACCTCGTTGTATTTTAACTATGGCGCTGTTACCTGCGTGGTAATGCCTGCACCCCCGCACGAATGGACAAACATCATTCACTACATCCCCGCCTATTGGCTTGATGCAGCGTAAAGATTGCATGCTTGCACTAAGGTTTTTTTGCAGGTATTTATTAGCTTAAATTTGCCGGGTAAAGCCGGTATTGCAGTGCGAAATTTTGCTGTTCCGTTTATTATTGTTATCGTTTTTTTTGGCGCTATGCTGTGGCAGGGTAATCGGTTGTCCGCAGCGCTGAACACCTTTGCAGAAAATGCAGATACGGTCACAAGTGCTGTTTGGTATGGCCCTTGTAAATACCAGTTGCCATTTGGTACGCCCAGGGGTGGCCTTATTTTGTACGGGCACGATTTAATTGCAAACACATCTTACTACCTTGGCCCTAAAGGTATTATCAGTCATAACAACAATGGCATGAACTGCCAGAACTGCCACCTGGATGCCGGCGCCAAGCTTTACGGCAATAACTTTTCGCTTACAGCGACAGGCTACCCCAGGTATAAAGAGCGGAGTGGTAAGACCGAGACTATTGTAAAAAAAGTTGAGGACTGTTTTGAACGCAGCCTGAACGGTAAAGCCATCGACAGCAACAGCCGTGAGATGAAGGCCTTTGTGGCCTACCTGAAGTGGATAGGCCGGGAGGTTAAAAAAGGTACCAAACCCATAGGCTCGGGTATCGCCGAGCTCAAATTTCTTAGCCGGCAGGCGGATACGGCCAGGGGCCATGCAGTTTTTACAGCGATATGCCAGAGATGTCATGGCAAAGACGGGCAGGGCGTGCTTAACGCGGCCGGTACAGCCTATGTTTACCCGCCGCTTTGGGGCACGCATAGTTATAATATGGGAGCCAGCATGTACCGCCTGTCGAAATTGGCTGGTTTTGTAATAGACAATATGCCTTTCGGCACCAACCATAAACATCGGCAGCTTACCAACGAGCAAGCCTGGGACGTAGCGGCTTTTGTCGACTCGCAATATCACCCTTCAAAAGACCTTAACGGCGACTGGCCTAAACTTGCCAGCAAGCCTTACGATTATCCGTTCGGTCCTTATGCCGACACCTTGTTTTCGGTCCGGCAGCACAAATACGGGCCATTCGGCCCTATAAAAAAATATTACGCTTCTTTAAAGAAACAGTAAATTCGGTAAACGAATAGTTTACTGTCGAATGTGGGGACGCTTAAATTTATAAATGACTTATGTCATCTTTTTTTGGCCGGCCGCCGCATAGCTTTGAACAATATTCGGCTAATTATTTCATCAAAATTCCTCTGCCACATGAACGAGTTGAAAAAAGTACTAATTGCAGTCGATGGCGGCCCAACTTCAGAGAAGATCGCCGCCGAAGGGTTTCAGTTGGGGAAAAAGCTTAATGCTGAGATGGCCATCATCAGCGTGGCCGACACCGCCTTACTGGTGAGTGAAAGCG
>DASZUX010000005.1:0-5198 GCA_035547455.1 Chitinophagaceae bacterium | reverse complement strand
GTAAAGAAATATCTTTTCCGCTGCTGCTGATATTGCTTTGTATTTTGGCGGTATTTGCCCCATCATTTGTAATGACGGGCGTACCAAAAGCTATGTTCCTGCCATTGTCGCTGTCCATTGCGTTTGCTATGATAGTATCATTTGTTGCAGCGCAAACACTGGTACCGGTTATTACTAACTGGTTGCTTAAGGAAGAGAAGTTTCAGTACCACCACACAAAATTTCATGCTCATGCCGGTATGGCCCTTGACAGCGAAGAAAGAAATGAAGTAAATGCGCATACAAAAGAAGATACCGAGCACGCTGATGAAAATAACTTCTTCCAGAAACTTAAAATGTCGCTGCAGGAAAGGCTCAACAGGTGGATGCCCCGCAGGAAATTGATAGTAGTTGTTTACTTGCTGCTGGCGTTTGCGGCGGCCGGCGCCTGCTTTGCGATAATAGGTGAAGACATGCTGCCTAAAACCAATAACGGGCAGTTACAGGTACGTATAAAAGAGCCGGAAGGAACCAGGCTTGAAGTAACAGAAAGAGCTGTAAAAGATATATTGAATATTATAGACAGCTCAACAGGCGGTAATCTGGATGTTAGCTCAGGTTATGTAGGGCTTGTGCCCAGCAGTTACGGTACCAGCAACCTTTATGTATTTAACAGCGGTACCAACGAGGCTGTAATGCAGGTAAAAATGAAGGAAGATTATAAGCTTAACAGCGATGACCTTAAAGACCTGCTGCGTAAAAATATATATGCCAGGTACCCGTCAGTAAAACTGTCGTTCGAGCCCATTGAACTTACTGAGAAAATAATGGCGCAGGGCGCTTCAACACCTATTGAAGTGCGTGTTGCAGGTAAAAACTTTGATGATATAAAAGGCTATGCGCAAAAGTTAACTGCCAAATTAGGCAAGGTAACTTACCTGAGAGATGTGATGATAGCCCAGCCGCTTGCTTTTCCTGTAATTAACATTGCCATTGACAGGTATAAGCTTGCTCAAATGGGGCTTACCATCAACAGTGTGGCAAGAAGTATAACTGATGCTACATCTTCAAGCCGTTTTACTGAGAAAAACCAGTGGCTTGATAAAAGAGTGGCCTATACTTACCAGGTACAGGTGCAGGTACCGGAATATATTATGAACTCGGTAAACCAGTTACAGGCCATTACCCTTGTAAAAGGCCAGCCCAGGCCTGTACTGTCCGACGTGGCCACCTTAACGTACGACACCTTGCCGGGTGAATATGACAGGAACGGCCCGCGGCGCTTTGTTACTGTAAGTGCCAATATTTACAAAAAAGACCTTGGCACAGCTACTGCCGCAGTACAAAAGGCTATAAAAGAACTGGGCACACCACCCACAGGCACTGTAGTACAGGTAATGGGTATGTCATCACTGCTTACTGAAACACTAAGCAGTTTGCAAACAGGGCTACTGGCTGCCATAGTGGTAATATTGTTATTGCTTGCGGCTAATTACCAGTCGTTTGGTTTATCACTTACGGTGCTGTGTACGGTACCTGCCGTATTGCTTGGCTCACTGGTAATGCTGCTTGTAACCGGTGCTACATTAAACCTGCAATCCTACATGGGTATTATCATGTCAACAGGGGTGTCTGTAGCAAATGCCATCCTTATCGTAACCAATGCCGAAGCACTGCGTATGGAGTATCGTGATCCCTTTAAAGCGGCATCGGTAGCGGCAAGCATACGTTTGAGGCCCATATTAATGACGAGTCTTGCCATGATAGCCGGTATGATACCTATGGCAAGCGGGCTTGGCGAAGCGGGCGACCAGTCTGCACCGCTGGGCCGCGCAGTAATAGGCGGGTTAATAGCCTCCACTTTAGCGGCCTTATTTATTGTACCGCTGGTATATGGCTGGGTACAGCAAAAAAAATCATTTACAACACCTTCTCTTTTACCTGAAAATCTAAATGCAGAATAATATGAAACAAATTATTTTTTTAATAATACCCCTGGCCTCTCTTATCAGCTGTTCTTCACCGGCCGGTGAAAAAGAAAACGCAACAACGGCTGACAGCACAGCCGCCCCTGTGTACCAGGTGGCTGCCGTGGTAAAAAGCGGCGTTGCCAGCACTATAACATTGCCCGCGCAGTTAGCCGCCTACCAGGAAGTAAATATTTTTCCCAAAGTAAACGGGTATGTAAAGGATGTGCTGGTTGATATAGGCAGCCACGTAAACAAAGGTGAATTATTAATGACGCTGGATGCTCCCGAACTGTTACAGGCATCTGCCCAGGCTAAAGAAAAGTATGCGCGCAGCGCAGCCGATTTTTCTATTGCAAAAGAGCATTACACCCGCCTGATGGAAGCCGCCAAAACACCGGGAGCGATATCGCCCCTTGACCTGGCTACAGCAAAAGACAATATGGAAGCCGACAACGCACAAAGCAACGCTGAAAAAGCCAACTGGCAGATGCAGCAAACCATGCTGGATTATTTGCGTGTAACAGCACCATTTTCCGGTGTAATAACAGAACGTAATGTGCACCCCGGCGCTCTTGTAAGCGCAAACGCCAAAGATGTACCAATGCTGGAGCTGAAACAAACAGAACACCTGCGCCTGCAGGTTGATATACCTGAAGCGCTTGCGGGGGGCTTAAATAACAAAGACACAGTAACCTTTTATGTTAACGCGCTTAAAGGAGTAAAATTTACCGGTGTTATTGTAAGAATATCTGGCAATATTAACCAGCAGTACCGTACTGAAAGAGTGGAGGCTGACGTAGAAAATAATAATGGCAAGCTTGCACCGGGTATGTATGCTGAAGTAGCTTTTTCTTCAAAAGGTAATGCACTGGCATTTACTGTACCCAAAAGTGCCGTGGTAACCTCTACAGAAAGAAAATACGTACTGGTAGTTAAAGACAATGCTATAAAAAAAGTTGACGTAACTACAGGCAGCCAAAATGCGACATCTATTGAAATATATGGTGCCGTGCAGGATGGAGACTCAGTAATTGCCAATGCGAACGACGAAATAGCAGAAGGGCCTATGCCGGCGCAGCATCATTCATAAGTTATGATGCTGCCTGCAGGTAAGCCAGGTAATTATCAAGATATTTTTGTTTTTGTTTTAATTTATACTGCATTATAAAGCGGGGATGGGGCAAACCTTGTACGGTATTAAACCATTTGTTTTTTTGGTTAAGTGCTTTCAGGTATTTAAGGTTTTCCCCTTCTCCTATGCAGAAACAAACATCCCTTATAAGCCCCCATCGCAACTGGGTGTTGATACATTGTATAACAAAGGGCTCAATCTTATTTTTAAGATGGGCGTCATCATAGTAATTCAGGTTCCTGCCATCTTTTATAAAGCCAAGCGGGCTTATGGATGAAATGTAAAACCGGCTGTAAAATGCCTGCGGGCCTCCAAAAGCCTGTATCATATCATATATAAATACAGAGGAAAGCTCCTGCTTTTTTTGAAAATTGTTTTCAATGCCGCAATCTTGTTGCAGCCGGATGGGGTCAGTAAAAGGTATGCCTGTAATACCACCGCCAAAGCGCCCGGGGTTTATACCCAGCAGCAAATGTCTTGGCCTGCTGTCATGGTAAAACGATTTATAAAATGTAGTACAGGCATTACGCACCGCGGCATCTTTGTGCACATCAAGTACATCAATACCATTTGGCAAAGCAAAAGGCAACTGCATGTTAAAGAGAAAGGAAAGAATATTGTTTGAAAGCGGCATGTGCTTTTTACCGTATTAAAAAGTTGCCAAAACCGTAACGCCTCCTTTTACCACCTGGTTTATCTGCACATCAATTTTTGCGGTAAGAGGCAGCAGCACATCCACACGGCTGCCGAATTTGATAAAGCCCATTTCAGAGCCTTGTTTAACTTCCTGGCCAACAGAAAGATAGTTGCAAATACGTTTTGCCAGGGCGCCTGCAATTTGCTTTACCAGTATAATGCCTTTTTCATTCTGAAGCACTACGCTATGGCGCTCGTTTTCAGTAGAGGACTTTGGGTGCCATGCTACAAGATATTTGCCTGCATGGTATTGGCTGTATTTTACCACACCGCTTACAGGGTTACGGTTTACATGCACATTTGCAGGGCTCATAAAAATGCTTACCTGTATACGCCTGTCTTTAAAATATTCTTCATCAGTTATTTCCTCAATTACCACCACTTTGCCATCTGCAGGGCAAATAATTTTATTATTATCGGCGGTTAAAACGCGTTTTGGTATCCTGAAAAAAGAAATAATAAACAGTAATAAAAAAAGCGTTACCACAAATATTGCCAGGGCTATCCACGGCCATGCAGCGCTTAAAAACCAAAAGGATACAATGTTAATTATACCAAACACCAGTGCAGTAATGCCAATGGTTTTATATCCTTCTTTGTGAATTGTCATGAATGATTATTTGTAGCGGCAAATATACAAATTACACCCCTTGCCAAAACCGTTATGCATAATTCAGCAATACATACAGGTAAAGCCATACAAAAGGGGTGGCCAGTAATAAAGAATCAAACCTGTCTAAAAAGCCGCCATGGCCGGGCATTATCTGCCCGCTGTCTTTAACGTTAGCCATGCGCTTAAGCTTGCTCTCAAGCAAATCGCCAATAGTACCGGTAGTTACTGAAATTAATGATAGTACGGCTATAAGCGGGTAGGCGGTGTCAAAAACAAAGTGGCTTACAATGGTTACTGTTGTTACAGCCAGTAAAGCACCGCCAATGGTGCCCTCCCATGTTTTTTTGGGAGAGACGGGCGATAGCGGCGTTTTACCAATAAACGAACCCACAATATAAGCCATCGTGTCGTTTATCCAGATAGAGGCGATAAGCATTACCACTATTACCCAGCCAAAATCGGCCCCGGAAATTATGCCTTTGCAATAAATATTAATCATAAGTCCCCAGCTAATGGATATATAACCCAGCCCAACCAGGCTATAACCCAGAAGCTTAGGGTTAAACGGCTTTTGTATAAGAGCCACCACCGCCGTAATTGCAAGAGCAGCAAAACAAATCCATTTGCCTGTTTGGTGGGTATTAAATGACCCAATATTATAAATATGGCTGCCTGCCCACAACATAAACCCCCACCCCGCCACCATTACAGCGTATTTGTGTAGCTTGTTTATAGCAGCATAAGCTGGGTCTATAAGCGCAATAAGTTTTTGATACTCCACCCAGCAGCCAAAGTGAATTACAGAAAA
>DASZUX010000004.1:0-5267 GCA_035547455.1 Chitinophagaceae bacterium | reverse complement strand
TTTTAAGCGGCTTTTTTGCGCAGGTTGTGCGCTAATGCAAGTAAACCGGCTTCTATGTTTACTTTTTCAGTACCCCTTAGCATAAAACGCTTAAAATGGTGGTTGCTTTTTATATTGGCGAACACAGGTTCCACATCAACAGGGCGTTGTTTGCGGTGAAGGATGCCTTCCTCTGTATTGAGGAGTGTTTTAGCCCGGTGCTTTAACCTGTTTAGCTCATGGTTTATCTCTATCTCCCTGTTCCCTTTTGCTTTGTGGCACATACCTCTTAGCGGGCAGCCTTCACAGTTTTGGCGCGGTATTTTGTAATGTTTTGTTTGTAACCGTTCAGGCTGGTTTTGGTGTAACTGCCAACGTTGCTCATTTTTTGTCCCATAGGGCAGTAATAGCAATCCTGTGCTGCATTGTAGTGTAGTTTATCGGCGCTGAAGGGCTTTTTATTATTGTAGTTTTCGTTCTGTTCATTGTCAAAATGATTGTACTTAACATACGCCGTTGTTTCATTATTTTCCAGGTATGCATAATTCTCTTCAGAGCCATAGCCGGCATCTGCGGTTACCACTGCAGGCTTGCTGTTATATTGCGCTGTGTATTGATCAAGGTGAGGTATAAGGGTGGCTGTATCGGTGGTGTTTTGATGGATAGAGTAATGTACAATATACTGATTGTTGCTGCTTACCTGAAGGTTGTAGCCCGGCTTTAACTGGCCGTTTTTCATATGGTCTTCCTTCATGCGCATAAAGGTGGCACCGGTATCGGTCTTTGAGTAACTGTTCCTTTTGTCCCCCATTATCTTTTCCTGCTGCTCATAACGGCGCAGGCTGGCAGGCCAGTTATTTTTAGCGTAGCCAAGCTTCTGTCTTATTTCTTTTGCTGCAGGCTTGTCCTTAAGGGCTTCATTGATCTTCTCTATTGTTTGCTCTACTTTTTCTGCGTCTATTTTGTCAAAACCTGATGGGTCGGTATCATCCAGTTCTGATGCCGCTACTTTTTGTGCATACTGCCACAACTCATCCAGCTGCTTTTTTATCTTCTCCTTGTTGGTACTGATGGCTTTGCCCCATACAAAGGTGTAGCGGTTGGCATTGGCTTCTATCTTGGTACCATCTGTATAAAGCTCTTTTATATTTAATGCCCCTTCTTCTGCCAGCAATTGCACTACCTGGGTAAATATATTGCGCAATACATCTTTTAACCGGTCGCTCCTGAACCGGTTAATGGTATTATGGTCCGGCTGGTTGTCCCCGCTCAGCCAACGGAAGTAGATACTCTCCTGCAGGGCGGCTTCTATTTTACGGCTGCTGTATATATTATTTACATACGCATATACAAGCACCTTTAACAACATAACAGGGTGGTAGTTACTGGCACCCCCGGGCTTGTACAGCCGCAGCAATGGCGCTGTATCTATTTTATCAAGCACTTTATTTATTACCCTGACAGGATGGTTAACAGGCACCAACTCCTCATATGTGGGGGGAATAGCCGACAACTGGTTTTGTACATATGGCTTGAAGATTACCTGCTTGTCATTGCGCTTCTTCATACACATATAGACAAATGATCCCGACCTTGCGCTTCATCATTCAACGCTTTATTTATCTACATATGTGAAAAAAAGAAGCTGCCCCCACTTATGAGACAGCCTCTTTTTTTAAGTATTTTATCAAAAAAATGAAAGAAAATGCCTTCCGATTAAAATACTCATAAAAGACGTTTTTGTGTCCGATTAGGATATTTTTTAAGCTAAAAAAGAAGCGTTATATTATTGCCTGACTTTACATTTGTATAACAATATCCAATATTCGAAAAACAGGCAGGGTTAACCTGCGAAAAGTACAAACAGGTTTTTAAAATTATTTACACACGCGCCCCGCAGCAATGCGGGGTTTTGTTTTTAGTATCTTCTTTCCACATTAAAAATATTTGCAGGTCTGCATATTATATTTGCCCTTATGGCAAGTCTTGTACACCATGTAATTAACGGCAATACCTTTTGGCTGTTATCGCAAAAAGCAGTGTTTTGGGAAGAGCGCAAGGCCGTCATCCTCTCTGACCTGCACCTGGGTAAAACGGGCCATTTTCGTAAAGAGGGTGTGCCGGTGCCCCAGGCTGTGTACAAAGACGACCTGCACAGGCTTTTTCACATTATACAGCATTATAAGCCGGAACAGGTGATTATTGCAGGCGACATGTTTCATAGCCGGATGAACAGGGAAGTAGATTTGTTTACAAGGTGGCGCAGGGACATTGCGCAGTTACATATTCTGCTGGTGAGAGGTAACCATGATATTTTGCACGATGAACATTACAGGGAGGCAGGCATTGCCTTAGCAGAAGGCAGTGTTACCATTGACGGGTTTTGCTTTGTGCACGATATTAACGACATAAGTAATGCCGGTGAACCGGCAGCAAACAATCACCAGCCCTATTACTTTTCAGGGCATGTTCACCCCGGCATAGTATTAAAAAGCGGCAGCAGGCAAAGCGTATGCCTGCCCTGTTATTACTTCGGTAATACGTATGCTGTATTACCCGCCTTTAGTGCTTTTACAGGTATGTACCCCATTACCCCCAAAAAACGCGACAGCATTTTTGCAATTTTGAAAGACAGTGTAATGAAAGTAGGCTGATACCCGAATATACCAGCCTGTAAATTTTTTACTGCAATTATTCCGTTCTTAAACTTTTTACCGGGTTTGCCAGAGCAGCTTTTACAGCATGTACGCTTATAGTGCCAATGGCAATAACAACCGCCAATGCGCCCGCAACACAAAACACCCAGAGACTTATGGTTACGCGGTAGGCAAATTCCTGCAGCCAGGTGTGCATAAGCCACCAGGCAACCGGGGCTGCAATAATAAAAGCAATGGTTACAAGCCACAGGAAGTCTTTTGAAAGGATATACAACACATGGGAAACCGAGGCCCCAAGCACTTTGCGTATGCCCACCTCTTTGGTACGTTGCAGTATGTTGTAGGCAGACAGGCCCAGCAACCCAAAACACGCAATAAGTATGGCCAGGAAGGCAAATAGTGTAAACACATTTCCAAACTGCTGGTCTGACTTGTATTGATGGTTAAACTGGTCGTCAAGAAAATAATAACTGAAAGGATCGTTGGGAAAGAAACGAGCCCATGTTTTTTCTATAGAAGCGACAGTATTTTTTACGTCAGATGTTTGCAGCTTTACAGAATAAGCGTTTCTTGCATTGGGGCGTAATAAAATAAGCTGCGGGTCAATAGCATGCTGAAGGCCGAGATGGTGGTAGTTTTCCACAACGCCTACTACTGTAAGGGTATCATAATCGCCTCTTGTAATTTTTTTATTAAGCGCGTCCCCGGGGTTTTTAAATCCCATCAATAAAGCTGCAGCCCTGTTTAAAATAGCACCTCTGCTGTCGGTTTTATAGTCTTTTGAAAAATTTCTGCCTGCCAGCGTCTTTAATTCAAACTGTGGTATGAAATCATAATCTACTCCCAAAAGGTAAAGTGTTGCAGAGCCAAGTTCTTTATGCGCCAGGCTTTTTATGCCATTGGTCCAGTATATTTCAGTGCCCATTACGGCCGTGGAGGCGGCCATGCTTTTAACACCGGGCAGGTGCAGCAGTTCTGTTTTAAAAGGCTGCAATACGTTGCTGTACAATGAATCGCCAACGGCCTGTGAGCCATCAAGCACAAGGGTTTGGTTAATATTTACACCCAATTTTTGTGCACGCATATATTGCACCTGCTGGTACACTATAATGGTGCCGGCAATAAGAATGACCGATACGCTGAACTGCATTACTATAAGCGCTTTACGCAGCAGCAAGCCGCCAGATGTGTTTTTAAATGCTCCCTTTAGCACCTGTAACGGCCTGTAATTAGAAAGAACAAATGACGGGTAGAGGCCAGCCAGCAAAGAACCGGCAATAAACATACCTGCGAATATTAGCCAGTATTTGCCTGAGATTGAAAAACCTGATGGTGCAGTACGCCCCATTAAAGTATTAAACGGCGGGGTTAATATATAAACTGCCAAAGCAGCTATTGCAATTGCCGCAATATTCAACAAAAGGCTTTCAAGCATAAACTGTTTTATAAGGCTGCCTTTACCCGCGCCCAGCACTTTTCTCACTCCTACTTCCCGGGCTCTTTCAACGGACCGGGCGGTGGAGAGGTTTATATAATTTATCCATGCAATAGCCATGATGATAAAGCCAATAAGGAACATAAAATTTACCGCGCTGCCATTGCCGTTTACCTCGGCCTCCTGGTTGTAATTAGAATAAAGGTATATATCGCTGAGCGGTATAACATATAGCCAGTCTTTTATATTGTTGGTTTTGCACCAGTCCTGGCTGTTAATGTATTTGTTGGCAAATGCCGGCAATTTTGCCTGGAACTGCTGAATATCAGTACCCGGCCGTAGCTGAACGTAAGTATAAAAATCATACCAGCCGAAGGATGTATTTGCGGCATTAGAACTATCCCCGCTGGCTAACTGCTCCTGCTCCAGCTTTGAATAAGGTACCAGGTAGTTAATGATGAGGTGTGAGTTGGCAGGATAGTCTTTAAACACACCGCTTACTTCGTAGCTTTCAACCACATCTCCGCTATGTACGGTAAGCCTTTTAGTTAGAGCGTCATTGGTGCCAAAATATTTTTTGGCCATGCTTTGCGAGATGATGATTTTGCCCGGTGCGTTTAACGCCGTAGCGGCGTTGCCTTTTGTTAAGTTAATACCCAGCATGGTAATGGCGGAAGGGTCAGCATAATAACCTTTTGTTTCACTGAATTTTACATTCATAGCCTGGTTGCTCAGCAGCAGGTTATCGTCTATCAGCCGGCAAAAATTTTCTACTTCAGGGTAATCTTTTTTTAGCGTGGGCCCTATTGCGGGATAAGAAGTAGCAGACTGCCATGCAAGCTGCCCCTGTTTGTATTGGTCAAGCCGAATACGTACAATATTGCGGCCATTTTTTTGAAAAGTATCATAGCTCCGTTCATACGATACATACTGGAATATAAGCAGGCAGCAGGTAATACCTATGGCAAGTCCTAATATGTTAAGGGCAGCAAAACCTTTGCGCTTTAGCAGGTTGCGCAGTGCAATTTTAAGATGGTTAATAAACATAGCATGAGTTATTTGAGAATGATAAGATTGGTGATTTTAAGCAGGCGCATGGCTGTATTTATAACCGCGGTGCAATATGCTCTTTTTATAAAGCCTAAGTATTGCAACCCATAACGTTACTCGCTGCGCAGGCTTTGTACGGGGTTAGC
>DASZUX010000003.1:0-4608 GCA_035547455.1 Chitinophagaceae bacterium | reverse complement strand
TACCAGTTCCTGTTTGTCTAATTTTTTTGCGTTTTGTATGTTTAGCTGCTCGGCAATATCAAGCAACTCTGGAACCAGCATGTCGTTCAGTTGTAAAATGTCGTACATAAATGTTCTAAAAAGAAAATGTTTTAAATAGTTAATGCAGCCTTACTCGATTGATTGAAGAAAAAAAATTATTGATTGAATACAAAGAAAACAGGTGTGCTGAGAGGATTGATTTAAGACAAATCAGCTTGTTTCCAATGCAATGTTACAGTAAAATATTTAAAAACAAAATATTTTTTGACAAATGCACCTGCAGTCAAGCGCTGCAAATAAAATATTTAACACATTTTATAATAGCGTGCTTTTTTTATGCTGCCTTTTGCTGCCAAAGCCGTTTTAGCTTGGCATACTTAAGCATAGTGTTGTATGCAACAGATTTTGCTATAATATACCCGTCATAACCATCCAAAAACCCAAGCTTTATAAAGTATCCAGTAATAAATGCCATTAAAGGGCTTACATATAGCTTAATGAGGCCAGCCTTTTTGCCCGCTTTATACATGGCGTTAGCCTGTATGGTAGTAAACCTGTTTGCCTGCGCCACTAACTCTTCAACGGTATAGTAAGTATAATGTAAAATATCCCCATGCAGGTGTTTCACTTTTGCTCCCGGTTGCATTACCAGTTTATCGTGCGGGTTGGTGCCCCCCCATAGTGCCTGCCTGCGATTTATTATTCGTATTTTTTTGTCGGGGTACCATGTTCCATGTTTTATCCACCTGCCACAAAAATAATTACTCCGGTTCATGCTATAGCCATCAAATGTAAAACCGGCCTGTTTTTCAGACAAAATACTTTGCCTCAGGGTGTCGTCCAACGCCTCATCAGCGTCAAGTGACAAAACAAATTCGTTCATTGCCTGGGATAACGCAAAATTTTTTTGTTCAATATAACCGTCAAAGGCATGCTCAATAAACTTTGCATTATGCCTCAGGCAAATATTTTTGGTATTATCGGTTGAAAATGAATCAATAACAACCAGCTCGTCTGCAATGCCCTGTATGCTTTGCAGGCATCTTTCAATATTTTTTTCTTCATTATAAGTAATAATAACAACTGAGCACTTTTTCATGCCTCCGGGTTAATGCCTGCAAAGATAAAGGCATAAAACCGCAACTTTTTTTAAACATTGCATCACTTACATTTGCATTTAAGCGTATGATAAATTTTATACCTATATTTCCATTAGGCATTGTTGTTTACCCGGGTGAAAAGCTTAACCTGCATATTTTTGAGGAACGATATAAGCAGCTTATTAACCAGTGCTATAAGGAACAGAAACCATTTGGCATACCGGCGGTTTTAAATGATAAACTGGCCGAAACAGGTACGCTGGTAAATATTACTGAAATAAAAAAGGTGTACGATGATGGCAAAATGGATATTACCACACGCGGCAGCAGTGTGTTTAAAATACTTGAGGTTATAAAATCAGTACCGGATAAACTGTACAGTGGCGCAATTGTAAACTACCCTGCTAATAATGAACAAAAAAATACAGCAATGATGCAGCGCGTGGTTGAAGACATACGTGCATTACACAGGTTGCTTAAAGTAAGCAAGGAGTTTAATAAGCCTGATGAGGAACTTGTTAGCTACGATGTGGCCCACCATGCCGGCCTCTCGCTTGAAGAAGAATATGAATTACTGGGGCTAATGTATGAGAGTCAGCGGCTGGAATATTTAAAGCGGCACCTGAAAAAAATAATCCCCGTTATTGATGGCGCTGAGTTTTTGAAAGAAAAAATACAGCTAAACGGGCACTTTAAAGAATTGAAGGGATTTGATTTAGATGTATAACAAACCTTATTTTTACTACTGTTTATACCATTTACAGGCGCATGCAAACCACACTATGCTTAGACTTTGGCAATACCAGGCTTAAATATGCTGTATTTACGGGCAGTGCATTTTCAGTGGCTGGCGTTATTGAAAATGACGACACAGAGACTATTGAAAAATTGCTTGAGGAATGCAAACCTTCAAAAAGTATATTATCGTCTGTAATAAATCACAATGCGGTGGCAGAGGAATTGCTTGCTGCCAAAACAAAGTTTCATAAACTGGGCACAGGCAGTAAACTGCCGTTTACTACACCGGTTAATAAGCCTGAAACCATAGGGGCAGACAGGCTGGCTCTTGTTGCGGCAGCGGTTAACCTGCACCCTGCTATGCACAGCCTTGTAATTGGCCTTGGCAGTTGCATTACTTACAATTTTATTAATAAATTTCACCAGTTTCTGGGGGGAGGCATTTCGCCTGGGCTTGAAATGCGTTTAAGGGCCATGCATGAGTTTACTGCAAAGTTGCCGCTTATAAAACCCGACAGTAATATACCCCTGGTGGGCTATGATACACGAACCAACATATTAAGCGGAGTAATACTGGGTATAAGCAGGGAAATGGATGGAATTATTGGAGAATATGAATTGAAGTACAGCAACTTTAACGTGCTTTTAACCGGGGGAGATATGGCCTTTTTTGCGCCGCACCTCAAAAAGAAGATATTTGCAGACCCTTATCTAATCTATAAAGGCTTATATGCTATCAGCGAGACTAACAATGTACCGTAGTATTTTTTTTGTTTTCATGCTCTTAAGCGCTGCGTATGTAAATGCGCAGGAAAATTCACCTTTTTCAAGATATGGATTAGGAGACCTTTACCCACAGCAGCCTGCAGCAACAAGAGCCATGGGCGGTATTTCGGCAGCATACGTTAATCCGCAGGCTATTAATACAGTAAACCCGGCAAGCTATGGGTTTATACCTGTTGTTACATTTGATGTTGGTATAACTATTGACCAGCGAACCTTAAAAAGCGCTACACCCCCCTCAACTTATAATTCAGCCAACTTTCTTCCGTCTTACATACAAATAGCCACTCCTATAGACAGGGCAAGAGGCTGGGGCGGTGTTTTTGGTTTAAGGCCTGCTGCGCGCATAAACTACAGTGTTGAAGATGTAAGCCGCACCAGTGTTGACAGCCTGCAAAAGCTTTACCAGGGTAATGGCGGGCTTACGCAAGCTTTTATGGGTATAGGCAAAAGATGGGGCAAATACGACAGTACAAGCTTTAGTATAGGTCTTAACGTGGGTTATGAATTTGGCCGAAGGGAAACGAATAATATCATCAACTACATTGATTCTACCCCCTATACAAAATCAAACTACGGAACTACTACTTCCTATGGCGGATTCTTTTTTAACCCCGGCGTTCAGCTTGCTATACGGTTTAAAGAGAAAAGCCAGAAAGTTACTAACTTAAAACGTGCAATGATGCTGCGCCTGGGCGCTGCAGCTACGTTTAAACATGACCTTACCGGTGACATGAACACCATAATTGAAACTTTTGATTATGATGCCAATGGGGCGATGGTACCGATTGACACCATTGCTATACAAAATGGCATTAACGGCAAAATAAAAATACCCTCCAATTACGTTGCAGGTTTTACTTTGTCGAACATGCTTACGGACTACGGAATTTCCAAATGGTCAATAGGAGCAGATTATTCAGCCAGCAAGTGGAGTGATTATACTTTTTTTGGGCAAACGGATAAACTGGTTAATAGCTGGATGGTACATACGGGTGCGGAATTTGTTCCAGATCCTTTTTCGCAAGGTTTATGGGGGCGTTCCACTTATCATGTGGGTTATTATACCGGCAAAGACTATATTAACGCAGATGGTAACGGGTATAATGTAAGTGCTGTTACTTTTGGCCTTGGGTTTATGTTAAAAAGGTATCGCGGCCAGTACGATAACCAGCAAACACTTATAAACACCAGTTTTGAGATAGGCAAAAGAGGCAGTGCCGTAAATAATATTACAGAAAGCTTTTTTAAATTTTCCGTAGGGTTTTCGCTCAGCGATCTTTGGTTTATCAAACGCAGGTATGATTAATAACAATCACCATATTCTTCTTTTAAAAGCGGCCATTATTGCTGGCTGCTTTTTTATTTGCGGTTGCTCAAACGATTTTAGGCAGGTACGCGACATGGGGCGCAAAAAAGAAGGTCGGGACCAGGCATTTACCATTACAGCATATATGAGCGAAGGCGCCAAACCCAAAGCAAAGCTTACTGCGCCTGAAATGACTGAATCGCAGGAGGATACAGCAAAGATGGTGTTTCCTAAAACACTGCATGTTGAGTTTTACGATGACAGTACAAAACCGGAAAGCTGGCTTTTTGCAAAATATGCTATACATTATGTAAACCAGGGTAAAGTGCTGCTGCGCGATAGCGTAGTAGTATATAATGTTAAGGGCGATACCCTGCATACTAATGAATTGTGGTGGGACAGGAACAAACAAATATTTTACACAGATAAAAACGTACATGTATTGCAAAATGGTACTGACCTGCGTGGCACCGGCCTGACATCAGACCAGGCCTTTAAAGATATTAAGATACTTAACCCCGTAGGCCCCTTAACCGTGCAGGACAGCACACTGCCCACTAAATAAATACCGCCACACAAAAATAACTTTCATACCACCTGGCACGCCAGTCCCGCCCAGGGGTGACGCATTAAAATATTTTAGGTGTTTTTTTGAGC
>DASZUX010000002.1:0-23232 GCA_035547455.1 Chitinophagaceae bacterium | reverse complement strand
ATTAACCGCATCGCGCTAAACCTCCTGCAAAATGAAAAATCACGAAAGCTTAGTATCAAAAAGAAAAGACTCGCTGCCGGATGGCAACATGATTACCTCGCCAAATTACTTTTCTCTTAATTTAGATGCGTTTGCCCTGCCCAATTGAAAACCAGCCCCAGCCAAATAAAATCAGCTTAAAAAACGGTGCGTTAAAATTGTTGTTAAATACTTAACCAGTTAATAACCATCCGATAACTATTGAAGCGTTATTATTATTTTTCGCTCCCCAGTTCCAGCACAATCACCTCGTCCGGTTCACCGGCATTACGGGCCAGCGGCGTTATAGTAGCCGTGCCGTTTTGCAGTACGGCCTGTACTGCGTTACCATTTTTAAGCAGGTAGGCCTTGCTTATACTTTTGTATGGAAAATTTTGAAGCATTACGGGTGTGCCGTCTTTTGCAAATACATGCACATACATTTTGCCACCCCTTTGCGTAATACAGCCCCATTGCTGCGGGTGTATATAACCGGCCTTTGTGTTGTACACACTTTCGCCATACGTTTTAAGCCAGTTGCCCATATAAGCGAGACGCTCCTTAAACTCCGGCTGTATTTCGCCGTTGGGCATGGGGCCTATATTAAGCAAAAAATTGGCGCCCAAACCGCTGGCCTTTACCAGGTAATGTACCAGGTCTTCTGTTGATTTATAGGAAGTATCGGTAATATTAAATCCCCATGAGTTATTTATGGTTTCACATGTTTCCAGCGGCAATTGCCCAGACGGCTTTTGAAAGCTTAGACCCGAGTTATTTTCGCCGGGCAAATCTCTTTCAAACATCTGAAAGTCCTCGCCGGCAAAAGGCGTAAGGTGGTGGTTATTGCCAATTAAACATTGCGGCTGCAGTTTGTGTATTAATCCATATATCTCGCCGAGGTGCCAATCCAGCCGCGGGCTGCGGTCAGCGGAGCCCTCCGGATTGGTTTGATCCCAGTAGCCGTCAAACCAAATACCGGCAATCTCACCGTAGTTGGTCAGTAATTCGGTTAACTGGTTTTTCATAAACTGTATATAGTCTTCCCATTTGCCGTGTACAGTACGGCCGGTACCCTGCCCGGTGCGACCCGTCCAGTACTGGTAATCATCGCGCCTCCAGTCAAGCAGGCTATAATATAAAAACAGTTTTATACCTTGTTTGTGACATTCGTCTGCAATCATCTTCACAATATCTTTGTGATAAGGAGAGTTCATGATATTAAAATCAGAGTACTTTGTGTTCCACATGCTAAAACCATCATGGTGACGCGTAATCAGCGTTATATATTTCATGCCCGCGTTTTTTGCCATGGCCACCCACTGCTGTGCGTTAAACTCACCGGGGTTAAAAAAATTCATCAACCGGGTATAGTTTTTAACGGTAATGTTACGGTTGTTCATTACCCACTCACCATCGCCGGGAATGCTGAACGGCCCCCAATGAATAAAGAGGCCAAACTTTGCGTTGCTAAACCATTTACGCGCTTCGATATTGCTGGCTGAAGGCGTATAGCCCTGCTGCGCAAAAACACCAATACAAAAAACAATGGCAAACAGTAACGTGGTTAATTTTTTCATGCCTTAAAGATAGGAGTTGATTGCAGAACAGATATAGATTTGACAAGTTTTTGAAAACAACGCAATTTATTATTACCGGGTTGCGGCAAAGGCTTATGTTATTAAAAAGACGGGCTGAAGTACCCTTTACTTAAGTTATAATTATTAAAATACAGTGGCTATAAGGAACAAAACATCGCCCTTAGTTTTAGCTGTGACCTTTTCATCGTCCATATCAACCGCCCCGACCTTTCATACTGCTACTTCCGGCTAAAATCCAAATCCTGGAAATCATAACTGAAATCGGTAAGCGGAGATACGGGTTTCATGGTGATACCCGATGTCTTGCCGTTTTCGTCCAATATAAAACTTACAAAAGCATCCGCATGCATGCTGCGGTTATTCCATTTGGCTACAAAAGTATTACCATTGTAATAATATAGTTCGCCGGTAAGCTGGCGGCTACGCCTGCTTTCAAACCAGGGCCTGCCGTTTTTTACCGAGATGGTAATATCGCCAAACCATAAGTCATGGTAAGTGCCTGTATAAGGTGACATATCCACGCTGCCCTTGCCTGTTTTCTGCAATGCTTCAATATGCTGCCATATGGAATCGGTAACCTTATCACCCATGGCT
Organism: Chitinophagaceae bacterium; assembly: GCA_035547455.1. Classification (GTDB taxonomy): domain Bacteria; phylum Bacteroidota; class Bacteroidia; order Chitinophagales; family Chitinophagaceae; genus JABDFW01. Next base: position 21,022 of record DASZUX010000002.1, on the reverse strand, counting down.
TTATTGCGCTTAACTATAGCAGCGTACTCCGCCACGCGGTCGGTGCCGGTAATGCCCAGGTAGCTGTCTTTTATCTGGTTGGTTATGCTTGCGAAGGCAGCGCTTTCTTCCTGGTTGGTAAGTACAATAATGCCAAGGTTAAGCTCCGGTATCATAGTTATTTGTGTTACCATACCCTCAAGCCCGCCTGTGTGGCTTAGCTGCTTATAGCCTTTAACATCGCTTATACCAAAACCAAAACCATACGCCTGGAAGTGCGTGTTATACGGGCCGGGGCTAACACGCCGCTGTGTGATGGTTTGCGGTGACCACATTTCTTCATGCACATCATCGCTGAAGAGTTGCTTACCATTGTATTTGCCGTGGGCAAGCTGCAGCAGCACCCACTTGCTTAGGTCCGCTATGCTGCTGTTAATACCGCCGGCAGCATGATCAACCTTGCCGGTGCTGCGGGCAATAACGCGCACCCTGCCGTCCACCACGGAGTGGGCGTCAATAATGTCACCGGTATCTTTCAGCCTGTCGAATGAGGTAGCAGAGTGTGTCATACCCAGCGGCTGAAGTATGCGCGTAGTTACAAAATCGTCCCAGCTCATGCCGCTGGCCCGCGCTACCACTTCGCCGGCAACAATGTACATGTTGTTGTCATAATCGTACTTACTGCGAAAACTTGATACCGGCTTCAGGTACCGCAGGTTATAGATAACGTCTTCTATGGTAAAATCGCTGGAATCAGGGAAGAACATCAGGTCGCCTGCGCCCAGCCCCAAACCGCTGCGGTGGGTAAGCAGGTCGCGAATGGTAAACTGTTCTGTCACCCAGGAATCGAACAGTTTAAACTCGGGGATGTAATCACGCACCCTATCATCCCACTTCAGCTTGCCTTCGTCCACCAGTATGCCCAACGCTGCCGCCGTAAATGCCTTGGTGTTGGAGGCTATGCCGAACAATGTATTTTCATCTACCTTTTGCATGGTGCGTAACGAACGTACCCCATACCCTTTTGCATGTATTACTTTACCATCTTTAATAACAGCTACTGCAATACCCGGCACATCGAATGCTTTAAGGGAGCGTTCAGCAAGGCTGTCAATAGCCCCGGAACTTAGCTGGCTGTATGCAGGCAGGCTAAATAATGCGGCGCATACAAAAAGAACAGTTTTTCTCATGTCACAGTTTTGTGCTAAAGATAAGGCAACGCAGGCACCATTAGCCAGGTTAACCGTATGAAGTTATTGCCTTTCGGGTTTTAAGCCATCACCTTCATCTGCCAACCCATAAAAGCAAATTGCCAATTGATACATAAAGGAGTTTACGCCCGTATTGTACGCAGGTAGCTTTACGCCCTAAAATATAATAAGCAATGCATACTTATACTATTAACAGGTTTATTAGACGGGCAATCCTTGTGCTTTTGCCGGCTGCTTTTGCCGTAGCAGGATGCCGCAAATCAGCAACGGCAGCTAACAATGTTGACGGCGGCGGCCAGCCTGCAGGCGACACCAGCTATGTACCGGCACCAACACCCGTGGGCACACCTGCAGGCAATGCAGAACAGGTTACCATAAGCCCTGCCGGCGGCACATTTACTACCGCCGACAACCGCCTGCTGCTTGATTTCCCGGCTGGAGCCGTTACTGCTTCTACAACCTTTACCATTCAGCCGGTAAAAAATAACTGCCCGGGGGGAGTTGGACTATCATACCTCGTCACCCCACATAATGTTGTTCTGCATCACCCTGTTACGTTAACGCTAAGCTATGGGGACAGTGATGTGATAAACAGCATACCGCTTGCGCTGACTGTTGCCAGCCAGGATACAGGTGGTTACTGGCACCCCGGGGCACATACCGTTAAAGACACGCTGCATAAAAAAGTAACTGTACAGACGGACCATTTTAGCAGTTGGAGCCTTTTTCACGCATTTGAAATGACACCGGCTGCTACCGTGGTGCCACCCGGCGGCAGCGTAAACTTATACGTAACAAAATATACAGACGTAACAGGCGACTCCCTGCTGCCTGTGGCTATTGATATTGTTAACAAAGAAGCAGCCGTAAAAGCGTGGCAGCTTGCGGGTGCCGGCCAACTTATGCAACACCCCGGTTATGCAGTTTATACCGCTCCTGGCGCTGTACCCGCCGTTAACCCCGTTACCGTGAGCGCTGCTCTTAACCTGCCTGGTCCGGGAAAATATATACTGGCAAGCAATATCTATATAGGCAACGAAGGGCTAACTTTTCGTATTGACAACGGCCCATGGATGGGAGGGCCCAGCGAGGGCGTAATTTTTACCGGTTATAACTACGAACTTACCGCAGCCAATAAATACACACCGCAGAATGATGGAGTAACGATAACGTGGACGGGCAGCACGCACCTGAATGAGTTTGCACCATGGAAAATATTATTCCCCAGTTTTTTGTATGGCGAGCAACCTACCATTACTTACAACCAGCTACTGCTGCCTCAGGGCAAAGCCAGCCCCGGGGGTATTTATTTTGATAAAGCTTTTAAAACAGATGCCACACCGTATGCCATTGGCGTTTTTTATTTGCAGCCCGCACAAAAAGTGGTAGTAGCGCCGGGTAGTATTCCGCAATATTCTATCCATCGTATTGAAGGGTTTTTTAGGGTGAAATGGAAATAGGAGCAGTAATGTTACCCGCAATACGGCGTAAGTTTATGCCGCTGCAAGTTGCACAGGTATTAACCGGTTACTTGCTGCGGCACTTTTATTTTACCATGCTTCGCAAGTACCAGCCGTGGTTAGCATTACTGCTTATTACTTATTGCCTCAGGCACGGAGGAAAAAAAACTCTTTTCACCCACATTTTACAACCGTTTACCCACCGGGACGGCGTAATTACCCACTTTTTTTAAAATCAACATAACCGGGCGGGTATTTTTATAGCAGTAGTAAAAATATTTCAGCAATAAAATAAGCCAGCTACTGCCGCGAATATTTATGCTGTTATTGCATGAAATACCGGCGGCGATATTTCTTTAAGCATTCATTTATCCATTTTTAATAAATATGTTATGTCAAATGCTAATGAAGTAAAGCAACCGTTAAAATACGAGAGGCTTGATGCAATTATTGCCGAGGTTACCAGTAAATGTGAGCCCCAGTTAGCTGACAAGTATTATGCAGTAGCTTTTCCTGAAGAATACGAGGGTATTGATAAAAACCTTTTTGACACCCCCCATGGCTATTGGGATACTACTGAACCGCTGCCGAATTACCACAGCGACAGGTTTCACAGGAAAATTGCAGACACCATTGCAACCGGAACTGATATAGATATTATTACCCTGGGGTTGCCTAACGGCAACCTTGACGCAGCAATACGGTGGGGGGTACACAATGCTTTGGGCAGGCCAGGCGGCGGCCCTATAAGCGTACGCATACTTTGCGGTAGTGCATACACCTGGACATTGAATACAGACAATTATGTAAAATCGTTTTATAACCAGGTATTAGGCTGGGATCCTGATGTACGGCGCCTTGCAAGGTTGAAGCTTTATGTAGCCTCGCAAGAGTATGGCGAGGGCCAAAGCTGGAATCATGGCAAAGCTATTATTATAGATCAAAAGGAAATAATGTTTGGCGGCCATAATATGTGGGGAGATGCCTACATGGGAACCAACCCCATTTTTGACCTGAGCATTGCGCTTAAGGGAGACCTTGCGCCAGTGGCAACAAGATTTGCAAATGAATTATGGGCTTTTGTAAGGAAATACAACCGCCACGGCACCAAAACATACTGTACCTCCTTTGCCATTTCAAATGAAGGAAGACCTTATACCAACAGCAATGTTCCTGAGTTGTTTACTATTCACCGTAAACTGCCGGTAGATAAAGGAATAAAGGCTTTGTACCATGTTCAGCCCGGTTTGGGCCTGGTTGACCACAAAGGACCGCTCAATCCCATTTTTGTTGGAATGAATTATGCATTTCGCACTGCAAAAAAGGAAATTAATCTCGTTCAGCAGGACATAGGCTCCAGTAAAGTTGCAGCATTTAGCGAAACTGGCCGGCCATACAATATCCGCGGGGGCTTCAGCTGTATTATTTTAAGAGAGCCGGGGAATACGGTAGGTTATCACGTTTTTTACTTTGACGTTTTAAAAGCTATTGCCGAAGCACTGAAATCAGCTGAGAGGCCAAAGCTTAATATTGTTGTAACCAATCCCGGCGGCAGCAGTTACTCCAACGGTTTAAGTTACAGAAGTATCTTTCGCGCACTTGGCTTTATGCTTATAAAAGTTTTTGGCGTAAGTACAGTTGAAACGGTAGCCATTTTAAGGGATAAGGTTTGTATTAGGGAGCTGGCTTTCCAGGGAAGTAACCAATGGCGTGATGGAAAAAATATTGGCCTTCATACCAAATACTGGGAGGTTGACGGGCAGGTGGTATCGGTAGGCAGCTTTAATCTTTACCCCGGCGTAATGTATTTTTCCGGTTCATTTGGCCAGTCGTATTTAACGGAGTTCTCTGTATTATTAGCCGGTAAAAAAATTGTGGATAATCTTAAAAACGAATATTTTGATAAGGTTTGGAAAAGCTCAAAAAAATGTGAGTTCAACTATGAGTTTTTAGTGGGACTGCCTGACTATGCACCTGCCGTACAAGATGAAGAAGTACCTGCTATTTCGCAATAAGTTCATAATGGCTTTATAATTGTGGCTTAACCTGCATATATACTGCCAGGTTAATACGAGATGCAAAAAAGCTAATAACACAGGTGGCGCGCAGGATAAACACGCACATTTTTAGTACATCGGCAGCTACAAAACAAAATAACAACCGGACAATATTGTTTAATTTATTTATTAAATTATTATTTACAAATTTTTTTTTACTACTTCGATGCCCCACATAGCCATTTAAAATCTAACCATTGTACTATTATGAAACTACTGTATTTAAAAATGATTCTGCTGCTGGGCAGCCTTACTGTTGCTGTAATTAGTAAAGGCCAGGGGGTTGCAGTAAATACCAGTGGTGCTGCTGCTGACGCCAGTGCTATACTGGATGCATCATCAACCAGCAAGGGCGTACTTATCCCCCGTATGCTTTCTACGCAGCGCGCGGCTATCGCCAGCCCCGCAACGGGGTTACTGGTGTATCAAACAGATGCCCCGGCAGGGTTTTACCAATACAATGGTACCGGCTGGGTATCGCTGCTGGCTGACAGTGTTGCTGCAGGCGGCGACCTTGCAGGTAAATATCCCAATCCCAGCATAGCCACTACCGCAACCGCCGGCAGTAATATTATTTCGGCAATCAATACTTCAACAAGCACTGTTAACCCGGCCAATTTAGGTACAGGCACTGCAAATTCGACTACGTATTTGCGGGGTGACGGCACCTGGGCAACACCATCTGCCAACTATGTAATACCCATGGGCGGCGGGCAGGAGTTTGGCTTAACAACTGATGCTACCGGCATAAGCCCCGATTCTGTTGCTTTTATCGGGCTTGGGGCGGCGGGCGCTCAAAGGGTGAACGTGGATGCTGGCACTTACATTGACCCCAGCAATACGTACCCTGCAGTAACTGTACCTTTACCGGTTGGGGGAACAGTCACTTCCATGTCCTTTTTTTTGCACCTGGCACCAGACATTGGAACTCTCTTCACGATTGGCAATAATTATACCCTGCAGGCGCAGCTTTATTATACTGCTCCACCCGCTTATTCTTTTATTGCAGGGGAGCAATGGTACCCTGTGCCGGGCGCCATTATGAGTTTTAATTTAACAGCCCTTTCCGGGGGCATTTTAATTCAATCGGAGTCATTTAACTCAACCATATCCGGCCTTTCCTATACGCTGCCGGCAGGTAGCCGGCTGGTTATTTATTTAACGCTCACTGGTAACGGCGTTTCGCCCTATGGGCTTCCGCATATAAGGGCTTATACCACAGCCACGGTGGGTATGAAGTAAGCGGGCGAATTAATACAAAAAGTCCAAACGTAATTACCATTGAAATTATTAATATGCAAACCTGCTTACGTGTATATATAAAAATTACTGCCGTGCAATTATTGATGTGTTTTGCAACATACGCAACAGCACAAATAACAGTTGATAACGGTGCAACCCTGTACATTACCAATGCCGCCGCTTTAAATGTTCAGGGTAATATAAGCAACAACGGCATATTTTATGGTGTTAACGGGGCGCTGGTGCTTAATGGTTCGTCTGCGCAAACCATCAGCGGTAAATCAATTTATATCAGCAACCTTACGGTAAATAATACTGCCGGTGCAACTATTGCCGGTGGTGATACGCTTAAAGTTTACGGTGTTTATACGCCGGCCGCAGGCGTATTGGCGGCTGATGGTTATTTGCTGCTGGCATCAAACGCAGCAGGTACGGCCAGCGTAGCACAAGGTACAGGCGCCTATTTTACGGGCAACGCCATTGTGCAGCGTTATATACCCGGCCACCGGGCATGGCGGTTGCTGACAGCCCCACTGAGCAACACCGGCAGCCTTTACAGTAACTGGCAAAACAATGGCGTTGCTACAGACACTTCGGGGGTTGATATTTGGTCGCCCACGGGAACAGGCTCCGCGGGCAACGGCGAATTGCATGGCGGCGGGGCACCCTCGGCAGAATTTTATAACTATGCACTGAATAACGGCGATGGCGGCGGCTGGGAGGGTTTAACCGATACCAAAAACACACTACTTAGTAGTACAGCCGCCAGCGCAGCCAATAATGCTTTTGCACTTTTTGTAACCGGGCCTTACGGCAGTAACAAAATTTCGCCGTCAACGGGCGATACCGCCACTACGTTAATAGCAACAGGCCAGTTGCAAACAGGCACACAGGTGTTTAACTACGGCAATATACCTACGGGGAATTACATATTAACAGGCAACCCTTATGCCAGCCCGGTTGACTTTGCAGGCATAGGCGCCAGCGGTGCGGCTACCGGCAACATTTACAACACCATGTGGGTGTGGGATGCACAACGCGCCGGCACCAGCTACGGGGGGTATGTTATGTTTAACTACGATGCGGTTACAGGCACTTACGACCAGGACATTGACGCATCCCAAACACAGCAAACCAGTATTATACAAAGCGGGCAAGCCTTTTTTGTACAGGCGGTTAATAATACGCAACCTGTTAAAGTAACTTTTAATGAAACCGATAAGGCAGGCGCTGCTAACATAACTAACAGCGTATTTTTCGCGCCACAGCCTGCGGCAGTCCAGCAATTGCGCATAGTGCTTAATAATACAGGGCAGCCCGAAGACGGAGTATTGCTGAAGTTTGGAGATGTTTACAGCAAAAGACTGACAGATGACGGTAATAAACTTTTTGACTATGATGAAAACCTTAGCATACGGGTTGATACCAACTACCTTGGTATAGAACGCATGCCTTTACCACAAGCCACTGATACGATAAACCTGGATTTGTACGCCCTGAAAGCCAGGGGGAACTACTCATTTACATTTATGCCGCAAAACCTGCCGGCCAATACACTGCATGCATGGCTGGTTGACCAATACCTTAACAGTGCAACCCCTTTGAGCTTAAGCAGCACCACCGGCGTACCTTTTACCACAAGTACAGACACAGCAAGTTACCGGGAAGAGAGATTTATAGTAGTATTCAGTACGGCAGGCACATTAGCAACACTTGTTACCAGCCTGCAGGCATGGCAGCAAGGCACCGGTGCAGAGGTTGAATGGACTGCCGGCAACGAAGAAGACGTAAAACAGTACCAGGCTGAAAAATGTACCGACGGGCAAAACTTTGCTGCGCTGTCCGTACCGGTAAAACCCGTTAACAAAGGTGTTACTGCTACCTATAAAGTTTTTGACGGCACACCTGCAGAAGGCAGTAATTATTACCGCATAAAAATACAACACAAAGACGGCACCATTGCCTATACCGAAGTTGCCGAGGTAAAATTTAATAAAGCCAATGCAGCATTCAGTGTGTACCCTAACCCTGCACAACATGGCATGCAAATAAATTTGCTGGTCAGCAACATGGCAGCAGGCAAATACCAACTGCTTTTATTAAGCAGTGATGGAAGAAAAATAATGGAAAGAAGCCTGGCGCTGGAAAGCGGGTTTGCCACACAGGGGGTAGCGCTGCCAGGCAGTGTTGCCGTGGGAAGTTACAGTATTATTTTGCTGGATGCAAAAGGCCACCAGTGGACACAGCAATTGATAATAACTAAATAATACAAATACAGCAGTCTTATTTAAATACTAAAACAAAAAAACATGCAAAAAGCAATTATTATCACATGTGTATTGCTGGTACTGCCGGCAGCTTATATAATAGCCGGCCCCAGAGGCTTTAGCAGCGACCCGGGTGCGCCTATTGACGGCGGCATAAGCCTGCTAATAGCAGCAGGGGCCGGTTATGGCATTAAAAAAGTGCGCGACGCAAGAAAAAACAAGCAGGCAGAAACCACAAAGGAATAAAAACGCCGGCAGCAGTGCACCAATACAAGTTATTACCGGGCCAGCGGCTGTAACAGGCTTACACGGTTGCCCTCTGTATCCTTGAAAGATATCCAAAGGCCTACACCGGGTATCATCTGCGGCTCCATGGAGTTGTTGCCAGATTCATCCATAGCGCCCAATATAGTACCGCCGCCGTCCGTTATCGCTTTTATAGCGCCTTGCATATCCTGCACGGCAATAACCACTGAAGGCGCATGCGATAAAGGGCTACTTGTTTTCTGGTAAAAACCACCATTAATAGTGCCCGGCGTTTTAACCATACCATTACTATCTGTTTCAGTTGTTTGAGCCACTACATAATCACCCATTTCAGGGCCCATTTGCTGCATTGTCCAGCCAAAAGCTGTTGCATAAAATGTCTTCATGCGTTCGCGGTCAAAATAACCCATTTCAAAATGTACAACAGGATTGCTCATATACAAGCGTTTTAATTGTTAGAGGAAATAAAGTTATTTAACTTTTAAAAAGGTTTTGGCAGGTAAGATTAAATTAACATGATGAGGAGGCTTAATTTTTGTGAGCGCATGTTTGACTTGCCTGTGCCAGCGAATGCTTAATGGCTACACAACAGTGAAAAATGGATGAAGGTAATTAGGAAAGGGATAAAACCCATCCAGTTTATTGCAGCAAGGCATTTAAGTAAAAAGAATTTGCAGCGCGTTTTTAAACTGGCCCTTTTTAACGAAATGCTTGCTGTATAGTTTTTTTCTTTTTTTTATTTCTTTACTTATTTCAATCTTTTGTTCTTCAGTAAAGGCTGGCGAGTTTTTCATCATTTTGCGCGTATAAACAGCTTGCTTGTACTGTTTAAACCGGCTTATGCCCGAGTAAATACCACCATTATGTATCCTGTAATTGGCCCCGGGAAAACCCATATCCACAGCACCGCCGTAAGACGAAAGCATGCCAAATAAAAAAGTATCTCCACTTTTAACCTTCAACAACTCACGGGGTATTTCTTTTATATAATTTCTGAATACAACAGTAGAAGTAGGAATACTGATATGAAAAATATCATGAGGCTTGTACACTATCATTTTATCAAGCGGCGCCAGCATATCTGTTATTTTACCACCCTCAACCCTGTTTGCACGGTGAAAGCAAAAAGAAAATTCATTATTTGCCTCTAAAAAATCTACCTGCTTCTGCAACTTTGCCGTGTCAGTCCACATATCATCGCCATCGCAAATAGCAACATACTTGCCAGAGAGCCTGGGAAAGCAGGAAAGAAACATATTTTGAACCGGCCCCATATTTTTTTTATGATAGCAGGGCTTAATTATACAAGGATACTTTGCCTCGAACTCTCGAACGACTGCGCCTGTGCCATCAGTTGAACAATCCTCACCTATTACAGCTTCAAACTTAAAATTGGTTTGCTGCATTACAATACCTTCCAGGCATTGCCTGATAAAATGTTCATGATTATAAGTAACGGTACAAACTGATACTACAGGTGAGTGCATTATGGTGAATTAATTTATTCAGAAACCAATTTAGTTTTATGTGCAAATAAAGAATGCCTTGTTTTTTTGAATTAAAAATATTTCTCTTTTGCAATAGCTTACCGCGCTACAACAATTCATACCGCTGCAACATTTGGTTTACCTGGTCGGTGCTGTTGTGCATCAGCACATCAATAACAGATAAATGAGAAATAAATTTTTTTGTAGGTTGAGGGTAGGGGGTTACAATCATATTATGAAAATAAAGATTGACACCCTGCTGCTTAAACTCATCCCTGCTGTAAAGCTCCGTACCTCCAATAGGATTAATATATGTATCAGCATGCAGGCATTTACAAATAGCCAGTACTTTTTTAGCACCCTTTAAATTATCATTTATACCGAGCGCTGATGATACAATTACTTTTGTTTTAAGCTGCATCAGTTCAAGCATCACAATAATTGAATGGAATATAAAATCGAACAGGTTTTTATTGCCATCCCGGAATATGTCTTCCACCACAGGGTAAACACATTTAAAATAAGGAGATCTTTTGTACGCACTTTGTATCTGGCCCAGTATCTTTTCCCTCTCCTTATCGAATACGCACGATATATATTTTTCGTTTACGTTTAAAAAATCAGACGATTTTTCAAGGGGGATACTAAAGAGCACATCTTTATTATCCAGCAAAATCCTGTTCCTGTTTATCCAGCCCTTTTTAGTGTATTGTATATTATCATAAAACACAAAAATATCAGCAGCCTTAATTAACTGGAAATACCCAAGGTAGGGTAAAAAGTATGGCTGCATTATTGCCACATTCATAAACTTGCTATTAATGTGAATAATGAAAATGCAGTATATGCCCCCGGTGGTATGCAGTTACCCGGGCGTGTGTAACGCATACTTTATCACACACGGCATAGTAAAAAATTGATTATTTGTATTACCGGGATATGGTATTAAAAAATGTTACTTTTAAAGTGTCATCCCTCTGTTGCGGTAAGGAAACAGGGTAACACGGGTGGCCTGACAGAGACCGGCATGGGGGATATGCTTTAAGCAGGTGGGTTTTTAACTTCTTTTGCCAGCAGGCAAATTAAATTTTTCAATGTAGTCGGCAAGGTTATATACAGGCAGGTTTTTTTTGTACAGCGCCTGCGAACTTTTTATAATGTTTACAATAGAGTCAATGTCTTTGTGTGTAAGGCCGTAGTACATTGGCAGACATAATATACACTGTGATATATGCAGGCTGTTGGGGCAAGACTGTTTATCAACAAAATCAAGCGTATTAAGCGATGGGTAGAAGTACCTCCTGGGGTATATATCGTTACTATTAAGGAACTCCAGTACTTTTTTTACCACCTGTTCAGACTGAAAAACAACAGGAAAATAACCGTAATTGTATTGCGCATCGCCAGACACCTGCTGCAGTTGTACGTTATACCCGTCAAAACAATCAAGATAATATTCGTATAACTGCCGTCTTTTTAATAAAATATCGTTCACATACCGCAGGTTAACCAGGCCCATGGCAGCATGCAGTTCCGAATTTTTTGCATTAATACCCGTGCACGCAAAATGCTCTGGGCCGTTAAAGCCAAAATTTCTTATAAATGCAATTTGATTTAACAATGCAGTATTGCCGGAAAATATTCCGCCGCCTTCAATAGTATGGTACAGCTTTGAAGCGTGAAAACTTGCCGTACTTATATCGCCATAGGCATAAATTGATTTGCCTTTATATTTAACACCAAAGCAGTGCGATGCATCATAAATAACTTTAAGCCCATACCGCTTTGCAATATCATCTATCGCTTCTATATCGCAGGGATTGCCAAATACATGCGTAGCTAATATAGCCGTGGTTGCGGGTGTTATAAGGGCTTCTATTTTTGCCGGATCAATGTTAAATGTAAAAGGGTCAATATCTGCATAAACGGGTTTACATTTTTCCCAAAGCACACTGCTGGTTGTTGCTATAAAACTAAAAGGTGTTGTAATAATTTCGCCCTGCAGGCCAAGCGCTTTAATAGCTACCTGCAAAGCCATTGTTCCGTTGTTAACAAACAGCATAGCGGGGCTATCAAGGTAGTGCTTTATTTTTGTTTCAAGCTCAACCACCAAAGGGCCATTGTTTGCAACCCAGCCACGTTGCCAAATGTCAGCCAGGTAAGCTTCATATTCCTGCAGGGGCGGCAAAAAGGGTTTAGTAATTGTAATCATCACGCCAATTTTATAAATATAATAATCGTTATGCCAAATGCAACCCGTAAACAGATACTGCCCGGTATAGTACAGGCTGATTAAACACAGTTTTATTACTGCATTTAAACACTGCTTAAATAAGAATATAATTTGTACAGGGCAGTTAACCAGGGTACTGTTATAAAACAAAATGTATAACTACATTTGCCTAACAGGCATAACAGTTCACGTCAAAAAAAATTACGTTTTTTGATACGGCTTGCGCCACTCTCCTATACAATAGCCAGGGATTTTATAACAACTACGGTTATAAAGTGATTATCAAAATTATTTTTATTTATACATAGATGCGGTGTTCATTTTTGTTTAGTGTTTTAAATAAAATGCATGCATGCTTAATATAATTGCTTTTAAATATTATTATAAAAACTGTTGTTATTGTTTGATTGTGATGACATGTTTTTATAACAAACTGCAAAACAGCAGGTACGCAGCTTTTTTATATCAGCAACATTATGTAACAATACAGGTAATTACTGCATACAATTACACAGGCCGCACCAGCGGGAAAATATTTAAGTTATAAACGTGCAGCTTTTTTATTCGCCCCCCGGTTTTTGTATGGGGGTATTAATGGCGGCAGGCGCCCCGAAATTGGGTGTTCCATCTTTGTTCCAGGTAAACTTTTGCATGCGCGGGCTGCGCCTGCCGCCGCAGCCCTGCCCTGCGGCCGCATTGGCATGGTAAATAATCCAGCTTTCTTTGCCATTGCGCGAAATAAAGAACCCGTTATGCCCCGGCGCATAAGCACCGTTAGCTGCTGCTGTTTCAAATACAGGAACGGGTGATTTAACCCAGTCGGCAGCATTAAGCGGGTTTCCGCCGGGCCGCAGTGTAAGCAGGCCTAATTCATAATCATCCGTCCAGCAGCCGCTGGCTGAAAATGTAATAAGCAGGCGCCCTGCAGGGCTAACAAGCGCTTCAGGTCCTTCATTTACTACCGGTGGTGCGCCTTGCTTTTCCCACGCGTAGGTTGGTGTGGATATCAATACACGATGCCCCTCCAGTTCTGCCGGGTTTTTCATCCTGGCTATGTAAATACTCTGTCTGCCGTTTGTATCTCCTTCCCAGCCGCTCCATATACAGTACAAAACACTTTTATAACTAAATACCGATGCATCAATCGCCCATTTATCTGCCGCGGTATCTGCCAGCTTCCCTTTAAAAACCCATCTGCCTTCCAGCGGGTTTGCTGCCCGGTTTTCCAGCACGTATATGCGGTGGTTTTCATTATGGCCGTCGTCGGCAGCAAAGTACACATACCATGCATTGTTAATGTAATGTATCTCCGGCGCCCAAATATCTTTTGAGTAAGGGCCCGATGCCGGCGGCACCCATATTGTTACCGGGGTTACTTTACCCAGGCCGCTCATGCGGCTTGTTTTGTACAACGCTATATGGCTGCCAAAGGTGTTGGTGTAAAAATAATTTGTGTCCTGCTGTATTACCCATGGGTCGGGACCGGAAGGCAGCAGCGGGTTAGTAAAAACTGCTGTTTGCTGCTGGCCCTGGCTGAAGAAAGGCAATAACAGCAGCAGGCTGCAACAAAAATATATACGGCGCTGTACATGTTTAAAAAGCATGATTAAAAGTATGCTTTTTCATGTATTGCCGGGCTGAATGCCATGGCAAACGCATCTAAATTAAGAGAAAAGTAATTTGGCGGGGTAATCATGTTGCCATCCGGCAGCGAGTCTTTTCTTTTTGCAGTAGGTTTAGCGCGATGCGTCTAATAACAGAAAAATTCTGGGCGGCATTGCCTGCTTTTTTCCGGCTTGCATCTTCGCCAAACTTTACGTTAATAAGTTAGAGAGCTCCCTTTATAACAACTGGAGGGTGCAGGAATTGAAATGAACAAATAGTTAATCCATCTGCGACAAATCTGTTATTTTGTGGTATCGCTGCACCTGATATGTTGATGGCCTGGTTAAGGATATTTTTGCGGCAAAAATTTAAGAAAATAATTCACGTATGTACTATGCCAATGATAAGGCATTGGGGTATCTGTCGCCCGTGCGGTATGCTGAGTTGAGAGCTGAAGCTGAAAACAAAAACTGAAGCTTTCTCCACAAACGGCGAACGGAAATAATTAAAATTTAAAGAGAGCCGTTTAGTGGATAAAATATTTGAAAAACAAATGATGATTATGACCTCCCCCCAAAAAACCGGAGCATTGTAAATTAGAAAAATGGGGCAATTATTCATACATTAAACGTGAAAAATTGCACATGAAAAAGTCAAAATTTACAGAAGCGCAAATTGTTTTTTCGATCAAGCAGTCAGAACAGGGAGTGAAGATTGAAGAGATTTGCCGGAAGATGGGAATCAGTGAAGCCACCTTCTATAATTGGAAAAAGAAATATGGAGGGTTGGGTATCTCTGAACTACGTGAACTGCGCCAGTTAAAAGAAGAAAATGCCCGGTTAAAGCAAATGGTAGCCGACTTGAGCCTTGATAAGCAGATGTTACAGGATGTTATTAAAAAAAAGCTCTGAGGCCAGCCCAGAAAAAGGTGCTGGCCTTTGATATGATGAGTGATTACAAAGTGTCAACCCGGCGGGTATGCCGGGTACTTCAAATCCACCATTCTATGTTTTATTATCATCATCATCGACGGGAAGACCGGGCCATCAGGGCCAGGATAAACGAAATTGCTGCTACTAAGGTACGTTATGGCATGTGGCGCATATATACGTTACTCCGCCGGGAAGGTTGGACAGATAATCATAAGAGAGTACATCGCATTTATAAAGAGGAATGTTTGAACTTACGGAGCAAAAGACCAAGGCGTAGTAAATCAGGAGCGCACCGCCTGGAGCGGCTTGCAAATATTGAGGTTTATCAATGCTGGTCGATGGATTTTGTGAGTGATGCACTATTTGATGGAAGAAAATTCCGTTCGTTAACTATAGTGGATAATTGTAGCCGGGAATGTCTTGCCATTGTCGTTGGGCAATCCCTGAGAGGCAGTGATGTAGTAAGTGCCCTGGAAGAGATAAAATTGTTTCGCGGATTAGTTCCGAAGCGGATACAAACAGATAATGGAACAGAGTTTATCTCGAAAGAAATGGATAAATGGCCTTACGATAACCAGGTGACAATGGATTATTCCAGACCAGGCAAGCCGACCGACAATCCCTTCGTTGAATCCTTTAACGGTAGTTTTAGGGATGAGTGCCTGAATGCTCACTGGTTCTTATCTTTGGAAGATGCTGCTGAAAAGATTGAAAGATGGAGAACAGAATACAATCATTACAGGCCGCATAGTTCATTGGATGATATGACACCGGCAGAATATGTAGAACTTTGCTTCAAATTGATGGAAGAAACTATATCCCTGCCGGGGGCTTCTGTCCCGGATCAAATGATTTTTGCAGCTGAGCAACACGCATCAACTGATTCAGAAAAATCATTCTCCCGGGACAGATTTGAAAGCTCTTAAACCGCCTTGTTTCTATAATTTAGGGTGCTACGAAATTTGGGGGGAGGTCAATTAACTTAGAAAACTCTAATCGCTAACTGACCGAAAAATAGGTAAGCTTACAAAAATGGGGAAGCTTACAATCCGTTTCAGCAGTTTCTGGATATGTTGATGGTGTATTTGAAGATTTAACGCAATTACATAGTGCAACACATAATAAATAAGAATATAGCATTTGAAAGTAACGACAATGGAATTGAAATAATAAACAAAAAAAGGTCGAATTCTTATAAATTCTTTGTAATTGTAATCCCTCTTTTTTTTATTTTTTCTACTCTTTTCTACATTCAAACTGATCGCATGCGGTTAATTTTCTATACAATAGGAATACCCTTTCTGCTTTCCTATTTTGGCTACAACATTTATACACTTTTACTTTCTCTAAAACGCTGTAGTAGAACAATTGCCAATATAGAATTTCGCGATCAGGATACTACGTTTAATACATTTTCTGGCAAAATATATGATTCGAAGCATGTGGAATTTAATTTGAACCAGCCGGAGTTTAAAATAAAATCATATAAATTTCCATGGTACGAGAACGGCAAGCTAAAAGAGGGTGCAAAAATTATAGTTCGAAAAGATGAATTTTACCTCATTAAAGATTTCTTTGATGACTACGACACAATAATAATCAATTTGAAAAAGACCTGATAGTTTTTATTGCAGCATTTTAATTAGCTTATATTTTTATAATGCGTACCGAAATTTATGCATTGTAACCATTGCAAACTTAGCCATAGCTATGGGAATGGGAACGCTACAACGGCAAGTGCCCCATTCATGTCCTGTACAATAACGACTGGGTGATTGCAGGAGGTTTTGCTGAATTTCAGAAAGCTCCTACTTTAGCAAATGGGATATTTTATTGAACATCTACTATTGGCTATATAGCCTTTCCCAGCATGAAACATCATTTTGCCTCCTCCACTTCCAGCACCACGCTTTCCCTGCGGGTGTTTACGTTTGGGTTGATGCCCACGGTCACTAAAAAATCGCCGGAGTAAATCTTGCTGCCATTAAAGGGCGAGTGTGTGCCGGGATAAAGATTGATTTCTTTTACCGTATATTTTTTTGTAGGGTCAAGGCCTTTTAGCTGTATGGGCAGCATGGTTGATGTTGCTGCGTAACGGTTATTTACCAGGTAAGTAAAAACAACTGCACGGCTTTTACCTGCGTCTGTAAACATTAGCGATGCTACGGGGTTGTTCCAGGGGTTTACCAGCCTGTATAAATCGCCATGCCATACCAGCCCGTTTATGGCTTTGTAGGTTTGCACTGCCTGCCGGCTAAAAGCAAGGTCCTGCGGGCTTAGCTTGTCCACAACAATATCATACCCCAGCTTACCCATCATAGCTACATCTGTCCTGAATTTTAGCGGCTGCTTACCCCAGTCTGTTACATGGTTACAGCTTGCAATGACGGGGAAGAAATAGGAATTTTCCCATTGAATAAATATGCGTTCCAGCGGGTCGGTATTATCGCTGGGCCAGTACTCTGTAAAGTATTGCAGCGCGCCATAATCAACACGCGCACCGCCGCCGCTGCAAAGCATCATGGGCACTTTGGGGTATTTGGCCCTCAGCTTTTGCAGTATGCTGTACAGGCCTTTTACATAGTCAACATACAGGTGTGTTTGCGGTATGCCGTGGTTTTGCAGGTAGGCTGAATAAGCATTGTAAATAACAGCATTACAATCCCACTTAATAAACGCCAGTGCGGGGTTTTTAATAAACAGGCTGTCAACAATACTGAATACAAAATGCTGTACTTCAGGATTGGACAGGTCTAATACCAACTGGTTCCTGAAATATTTTTCAGGTCTGTCCGGCTGGCGTATCACCCAATCCTTGTGTGTTTCATATAATTCGCTTTTGGGGTTTACCATTTCCGGCTCTACCCAAATACCAAACTTAACGCCTGCTGCTTCGGCCTGTTTTACAAGGTAGCCAATGCCATGCGGCAGTTTTTTTACATTTTCCTGCCAATCGCCCAGCCCGGCGTGGTCGTCGTTGCGCGGGTATTTATTAGCAAACCATCCATCGTCCAGCAAAAACATGTCAACACCCAAATCATTTGCGCCTTTAAATAAGCCGGTAAGCTTGTTCTCATCAAAATTAAAATAGGTGGCTTCCCAATTGTTCAGCAGGGTAAGCCTCTGGCCTCCGCCATCCACAATGCGGTAATGCGTTGCCCAATGGTGCAGGTTGCGGCTAGCTGCGCCCTTACCATGCTCAGAGTATGTATAGATAAACGAAGGCGTTGTAAACGCCTGCCCTGCGGCCAGTGTATATTCAGACGCAAAAGGGTTGATGCCTGCAATAAGGCGAAGGTTATTGTAGGAGTCAACTTCAAAATCAATTTTATAGTTGCCCGTCCATGCAAGGTTGGCCAGCAATACCTTGCCTTCATCTTCAGTTGCCTGCCCGTCGAACGATACCATAAAACTCGGCGGCCCGAATAAATCAGCACGTGTACCCAGCCGGGTTTCAATTGATTTTATGCCATGGGTAAGTTCGTCTTCTTCGGGCTTCATTTCCTGCGCCCATTCGCCGTTGTAATGGGTAAGATAAAAGCTCTTATTCCTGAAATAGAGATTGGCAGATGCATACTTTTCCATCTTTACCGCACCCTTGCCATTATTTTTTATTTCGCTCCATTGCTCCACTACGTCCTCGTTATAATAAGTTTTGTAAAACAGGGTAACTTCCACGGGGTACACATCATCTTTAAGCACTATGCTGGTAATGCTGATGTCTTCTTCCTGCTTTTTGGTTGTGCTGCTTACATACTTTAAATCGAGCGATGTGTTGCCGTCTGCCTGTATCACCTGTAATGCAGGTTCTACCAGGCTCCAGGTACCGGCAGGTGTATATGCGCTGTTGTTTTCGCTGCCGTTATTGCCATACATTGCCGCAACGCCGCTGTATTCAGCAGCATTGTTAAAGCGCCTGCCAAAATAAACCGTGCCCAGCCGGTTGTCATTATCAGTTTGCAATACAATGGCATTGCTTTTTGTTTCAACGGCTATGGTAGTGTGCTGGCTAAAGGCAGTAATACATGTAACGGAGACTAATAAAACTGCAGGAATTATTGGTTTAAGCATTGGCGCGTTATTTAGCAGCAGGCATGCAGCGCCTGCCGCATACAGGTGTTAATAAATATGAGGCATGAAGATATAAGAAAAATGGCTACCCTGTTAAGTATTACGGCAGGCGGGGGCTATTTTGTAGTAAATGCCCATATAAGGCGCATACAGCCTGCAGCAAAGGCACAAGCTGCAATAAAGTATGGGTATGTACTTTGATGCAGGTGTAAAAAATGGGTAAGTAACACCAATGTTAAGCCTGCCGCACACCATCCTGTGCCCTGCGAAAAATAGTTTTTTCGTTTTTTGGCCAATGTAATGCTGTATTTCTTTTCAGTATTAACGGCAACAAGCGATGCGGCATTTTCATCAAGCCCCCGCGATATGAGCGCCTGTTTTATTTCGTCAAACGATTTGCCGCCTGCTTTAAGGTTATAAGCGTACATGTATATTGTTACAAGTATTTTTGAATGTTGCTGCATGTGGTAGTTTTAGGGGTACTGTAAATAGCCTGCGCAAACCTGCCGGTGCGTGCATGATAAATTTTTAGTTATAAAATAAATTTGTTGTAACAGGCTGAATTTGAAAAAGGCATTCAAACTGGCAAACTGGTACGGATTGCTGATGTACAATTTACACTTTTTTTGGAGATAAAGAGAAAATTGTAATTTTTAAGTGTGGTTTAAGCACCCTTTTGCCGTTTGGCCAAATGAAAGTAATTTCGCAGCCGCACAATAAAGTCAGTAAGTCAATAAAACCCATAACACGGGGCACTATGTAACTACCAGTTATACTGATGAATTGATTTAATGACGATTAGCGGCAACTAAAAAAATAACTATGGCATACGATGTAATTGTTTTAGGCAGCGGCCCGGGCGGGTACCCGGCGGCTATACGTGCCTCGCAGCTTGGCTTTAAAACAGCAATTATTGAAAAAGAAAGCCTGGGTGGTATTTGCCTTAACTGGGGTTGCATACCTACCAAAGCATTGCTTAAAAGTGCGCAGGTGAATGAATACCTGAAGCATGGCGCCGATTATGGCATAAAAGCTACCGGCGAAGTTGATTTTAGCGCCGTTATTAAACGCAGCCGCAGTGTGGCAGACAAAATGAGCAAAGGCGTTAACTTTTTAATGCGCAAGAATAAGATTGATGTTATAATGGGTTACGGCACCTTAAAGGCTAAAGGCCAGGTGGAGGTTACTGCTGCCGATGGCACCAAACAGGTAGTTGAAGGCAAATACGTAATTGTAGCTACCGGGGGCCGCAGCCGCGAACTGCCCAACCTTAAACAGGACGGTAAGAAAGTTATTGGCTACCGTGAAGCAATGGTATTGCCCACCCAGCCCAAAAGCATGATAGTGGTTGGCAGCGGCGCTATTGGTGTTGAGTTTGGCTATTTTTATAACAGCCTTGGCACCAAAGTGACCATTGTTGAGTTTATGCCGCGTATTGTGCCGGTGGAGGATGAAGAAGTATCAAAAGAACTGGAAAAGCAATTTAAAAAGCAGGGTATTGAGGTGATGACCAATGCATCTGTTGAAAGTGTTGATACCAGCGGTGCAGGCGTTAAAGCACAGGTTAAAAAGCAGGATGGCAGCATGGTAACACTGGAAGCAGACGTTGTGCTGAGTGCAGTAGGTGTGGTTGCCAACATTGAAAATATTGGCCTTGAAACAGTTGGTGTTAAAACTGACCGCGGCCGTATTGTGGTGGATAAATACATGCAAACCACCGTGCCGGGCATTTATGCCATTGGTGACTGTACACCCAACCAGGCGTTGGCACATAAAGCCAGTAAAGAAGGTATTTTGGCAGCAGAGGCCATTGCTTATTTAGAAAAGAAATTTGCACATAACCCCGAGCCTATTGACTATGCTAACGTGCCAGGTTGTACTTATTGCAGCCCCGAAATTGCCAGCGTAGGTTACAGCGAAAAAGCAGCGAAGGATGCGGGGCTGGATATTAAAGTGGGTAAATTCCCCTTTATTGCCAGCGGTAAAGCAAGCGCATCAGGCGCCACAGAGGGCTTTGTAAAAGTTATTTATGATGCTAAATACGGCGAACTGCTGGGCGTGCACATGATTGGTAATAATGTTACTGAGATGATAGCTGAAGCGGTAGCTGCCCGCAAGCTGGAAACTACCGGCCACGAAATATTGAATGCTATTCACCCGCACCCCACTATGAGTGAGGCCTTTAAAGAAGCTACTGCCGTGGCGTATGGG
>DASZUX010000001.1:0-5065 GCA_035547455.1 Chitinophagaceae bacterium | reverse complement strand
TCCTGTTTTCCGCATTTGAGCCACCCAAGTTAAAATTTGATATCAAAGGCGGATAGAAGCTGTTGCTGTTCAAAAGTTTTAGCAAGGATAATCTTAGTGGTTTTCCTTGATACTGGTAATTTGGTTGTTACGGTAAATATTGACTGCATTATTTCAACGGCTTTTTCTGGGCTGATGTTAATTTTCTTTTCTTTTAACTGGCGTTCCAACTCTTTGTAAAGTTTATAGCTACAGAAGGCAATAATGAGATGCGCCTGTATACGATGCTGTAGCCTGTGGTATATGGGCCTTACCTGCAAATCGGTTTTAGACATCCTAAACGCCTTCTCTATATGCCAAAGCTGCTTATAATTATCAATAACATTATCGGCATCCATTGTTGTGTTGGTAATATATCCTTTCAAGCCATCCCAACGGGTATCCTGCTTTATTTTATCCGGATCAATACTTATCCGCACTTCACCGTTTAGCTTAAGGTATTTATTATATCCTCTTTTATTGATATGCCCTTTGGTGAGTTTGCCTTTTTGTATGGCTTTCTCTAACCTCGCTAATCCCCGCTCCCTGTTTTTGGCGTCATTATAAGCCCTGCCTTCAGAATAGCTTACTATTAATTTTAACCCATTTGCTTTGTTTATGCTGTGAGATTGCCCGTTAGCCCATGGCATTGCTAATATCCGCTCCTGTAACAAGCGGGGTTCGTTCTTTATCCTCGCACCCAGTATAAATTTATAATGACGTTCTTGCAGTGCCTCTATGTTTTCCTGCGACAGCAGCCCTGCATCCGCTACTATTATTATTTGTTTTAAATCATATTTTGCTTTAAACTTTTCAACAACAGGCAACATCGTGTGACCTTCAAATTTATTACCTTCAAACATCTCAAAGGCAAGAGGGTACCCCTGTTGGCTCACCAGCAGCCCCAGCACAATTTGAGGCTGCTGGTGTTTGCCATCTTTTGAAAAGCCTGTTTTGCGCAAATCGTCTTCATCGCCGGCTTCAAAGTATAATGTTGTTACATCGTAAAATACCACCGACAGCCCGCCGTTAAACAATTGCAACGTATGCCTGTAGCTGATGTCCTGAAGCAACTCTTGATATTTACCTGTAACCTTATCTAAATAACGGTATACTGCATCAATTTCATAAAACACCTGGTGGTGCCGAAGTAAATATTCAACCGTTTTCAACTTGCTGCCCGGATAACAGATACGGGATAATACAAGGTGGCGGAAAAGCGTTTCCTTAACTTCATTAAACCCTATCTCGTCAAATAATTTCCCTAATATCAATTCTACACCAGATACCTCAATATGTTCTATGCTGGAAATGAGGTTTTCTATAAACACTTCGTCCTCAGCATAATTATAATCAAGCCTGCCCTGGCCCTGAAGGGCAGAAAGGTTTTCCAACGCCGTTTGTTCAAGTTTACGAAGCTCATCTTCCGACACTGCTGTACCTACCGACAAAACATGTACTTGCCGCCTGCCTTCTTTGCGGACAATATGTACACTCGTGCTACCAGATTTATTTGGCTTTCTGCGAATAAACATCGTCAAAAGTACCCCCGAGACACCCAAACTGAAAATAAAAACTCAATGTTTATAGGCCTTTCAGAGATTTTATTGGGTGTCTCGCATTAAAATGCGGAAAACGGGAAAGGTTCAAACAAGAAACATAATTTTAATTCTACCAGGTGCATTTATACAAAAGCAGCTACGATATACCGGCGCAATAAACGTGATACCCTAACCTGCAGCAAGTTGCTCCCGCATTTTTTTAGGCAGAGATTGCACTACCAGCGCATAGGAATCATCAATAAGCGCGTATAACAATTTCGAGGGAACTCGGCCATCCACAATTATCGTATTCCAATGTTGTTTATTCATGTGGTATCCCGGTTGTATGGCATCATATTGTTCACGCAACTCTACAGCGCGTCCGGGGTCGCATTTGGCATTAAACTGCAGCGGGCTTTCGGATAAGGAGATAAGCAGGAACATTTTACCCATTACTTTAAACACCAGGGTATCTTCCCCAAACGGAAAAGTTTCTTCCACACCCTGCTTTAAAAGGCAATAGCTTCTTAATATCTCAATATCCATACCTTTCTAATTTACTAATTTCTATTCTGTAAAGTTAACCATGCATGATTCTTTTGCTTTGGTATCAATTACAATCGTTACAGGGCCGTCATTCAGCAAGCGCACTTTCATATCAGCGCCAAATATCCCGGCGGCAACAGGTTTCTCCAAATCAGCCGCAAGCTGTGCTTTCATTTTTTCATACATGGGTATAGCAAAACCCGGTTTACTGGCTTTTATATAACTGGGCCGGTTACCTTTTTTGGTAGCTGCATGCAAGGTAAACTGGCTTACAAGCAATATATCGCCGCCGTTGTCTTTCACGCTAACATTCATTACCCCGCTATCATCATTAAAAATACGCAGGTTTACAATTTTGGCGCTAAGCCAGGCAATATCTTCATCTGTATCGGCATCCTCAATTCCTATTAATACCAGCAGCCCATTTTTTATAGCTCCTGTAATGGTACCCTCAACTGTTACTGACGCTTCCGATACACGCTGTATAACCACTCTCATTAGTTTGTTAATTTTGCGGGATGAAGATAGATATAACGCCTGAGATAACCTTTCAAACTGCGCGCAGCGGTGGCAAAGGTGGGCAAAACGTTAACAAGGTGGAAACGATGGTGGAAGGCCGCTGGCTGGTAAACACATCGCTGCTGGTAACAGCCGATCAAAAATTACAGATTACAGAAAAACTGGCTAACCGCATTACGGCTGACGGCAACCTGCTGCTTAAATCGCAAACAGAAAGAACACAACAGGGCAATAAAGAAGAAGTAATAAGAAAGATGAATGACGTGGTAAATGCAGCGCTGCTTAAAAAGAAACCGCGCATTGCCACTAAAACACCCAAAGCAGTAAAAGAAAAAATGCTGGAGCATAAAAAACAGCGTTCATCAGTAAAGCAAAACCGGCGTAAATTAAAACCCGGCGATTATTGAGTGCATTTTAACACCTAAATGGCATGCCGTTACCTGCAGGTTGCAGTTAACCTTTATTTTTGCAGTTTAAAAAAATATTGATTGAGCAGCAGTATAAAAAAATTAGCGGGGCAAACATTGTGGTATGGCGTTAGCAGTATTGCTGCAAAGTTTATAAACCTGTTGCTTACGCCCTACCTTACCCGGGCAAAATATGTTAAAACAACCAACTATGGCCAAATAGGCATTATCTATTCCGCTCTTACTATTTTAAAGGTGATTTTCACTTACGGTTTTGAAACAACTTACTTTCGCTTCAGCAGTAAGCAGGAACATAAAAAAAACATATACAACACCGCATTTTTATCATTACTCGCAACAACGGTATTATTCACTATTATTTTACTGATGGCGCATACCGCATTTGGCAAGGCTATCGGTCTTGAAAAATACCCAGACGTTGTAAAGCTGGGAATATTGGTTGTTGGGCTGGACAGTTTAAATGCTATACCATTCGCAAAATTGCGGCAGGAAAACAGGCCCATTAAATATGCTATTGTAAACGTAGGCGGCATACTGGTAAATATTTTTTTCACCTGGCTTTTTATCAGCGTTTGTCCTGCGTATGTACACAACCATCCTCAGGGCTTATTTAACATTTTTCTTATATACGGCAACCCCGCTAACAACCCTGTTACTTATGTAATGCTTGCAAACGTTTTACAATCTGCCTTTACAATACTGCTGCTTATTACAGAAATAAGGGCAGTTCGGTTGAAATTCAGTATAAGCCTCTGGAAGGAAATGATAATCTACAGTTACCCGCTTATTATTGTAGGTATGGGGGGTATGGTTAACGAAACTTTTGACAGGCTAATGCTTGGCTGGTGGCTGCCCGGCAATGAGGCTTTCCGGGAAACCCAGGTGGGTATTTATAACGCATGTTATAAGCTGTCGCTGCTTATATCATTATCGGTGCAGGCATTCCGTATGGGTGCTGAGCCTTTCTTTTTCAACCAAGCAGAGAGTGGTGATGCACAACGAACGTACGCACGCGTAATGAAGTTTTTTGTTATTGCCGTATCAGTTATGTTTTTGCTGGTAAGTCTTTATATACCCATCTGGCAAATTATAATCGGGCCGCAATATCGTTCAGGCCTGGGCATTGTGCCCATTTTGCTTATGGCCAATATATGCCTTGGCATTTATTACAACCTTACTATATGGTACAAACTCAGCAACCGTACCGGGGCCGGGGCTACCATTACCGTAACAGGCGCATTAATTACCATTGCCGTAAACTATGTGTTTATACCAAAGTTTGGCTTTTACGCTTCGGCATGGGCTACATTTTTTTGCTATTTCAGCATGATGGTTATAAGCTTTGTTTGGGGGCAGAAGGTATATTATGTACCCTATGCCTGGAAGAAACTGCTGGCTTATCTTGTTATTGTACTGCTGCTGTTTTTTGCACATAAAGGTATTATGGCTGTAGTGCATTTATTTGTTACGGGCCAGTTGTTGTTTGACATTATCAGCATGATTTTAGGTACAATATTTACGCTCGCATACCTTTATTTTATAATGCAGGTTGAAAAAAATGAGTTTGCGCGCATACCTTATGTAAACAGGTTAATACGTGCATAAACACAAGTTTTACCAAAGGCAGGTATACCGGCGCGTCATCATATTTTACATTACGCGCTGCCCTATTTGCCTGAAAGCCTTATTTTCACATAAACTGAATTTGACGTTATGAAACTGGTTGAAGTAAAGGACGCAGCTACAGCAAAAGATTTTATTGCCGTAAATGTGCGGATGAACAAGAACAATCCCAACTATATACGACCCCTTGACAAAGAAGTAAATACTGTTTTTGATACCGCTAAAAATAAAAACTACAAGTACGGCGAAACAAAAAGATGGGTATTGAGGGACGACAACAACAACCTTGCAGGCCGTATTGCGGCATTTACCAATGCCAGGTATATTAACAAAGGCACTGAGTTTGCCGTAGGCGGCATAGGCTTTTTTGATTGTATAGATAACCAGTAT